>CAZIMR010000010.1:0-11508 GCA_964540215.1 uncultured Puniceicoccaceae bacterium | reverse complement strand
CTACTGCGAGACACATCTGCAGGGACTGTCGCAAATTGGATCTGCGGATTCAAACGGCCATCGCTGTATTGCTTAATATTATCAGCCGTGGCCAAATATGTTTTCCCTTCGGTATGTAAACCCGCCACCCAGCGCCAACTGAGAGTGTTGGAGGCGGGATCACCATCCAACAAATGTCTAAAGAAAAAATCAGCACCCAAGGTCCATGGTAATTTGAGTGTGTGTATCCAAATACTGGCATACCACATGCGCGCATGATTGTGCAGATAGCCAGTATCGAGCAGTTCGCGCGTCCAGGCATCCATGCAATCGATCCCGCTGCTAGCGGTGACAATGGCGTGGTAGTCTGACTGCTCAGGCAGTGAGGCTTGCTCCGCGGCCAATTCGGCACAGTAATCCTGCCACACCGTCGGCCGGCGGCTCAGCCAGCCCTTCCAATAGGTACGCCAACAGACCTCATCAATAAACTTTGCCGCTTCGCTGACCGAGTGTTGCTGCAACACCGCCGCGATCAGCTCCCATTCAGGCAACATCCGCAGGCGTACCCAAGGTGAGAGCATCGATACATTGTCTCGGCACTCGAGACCATAATCAAAATTGCGGGCACGGGCATAGTCCAGACCCGCACGTGGCAAGAATCGTTCGAGTGCATCACGCGCCCCTTGTTTGCTAGAATACACATATAAGGAAACGTAACCAAGGCGCGATCCTTACTAGCAGATTATAAAACATGGCGACTGCGATACGACGGCAGCTCTAGTAATCCGTTTTTAAAGCAGACCAACCACAAACTCCAAAGCAGAGCAGTCCAAGCGACCGCTTCAGCTGCGGACGAGGCGGAGCTCGTCCCTCCCTGAAAAATAGGGCCAAACACTAAAGATATTGCGAGACAAACAAAACATCATTGTGGTGCAATTACACCAGCGCCACAACGAATCGTCAAAGTGCCGACTACATACTAACTGTGAACCAGCGTGCACCACCTTCTGTCCAATCTGCAACTGTCGAACTTGGCTCGATGCAGCGATTGATAAAATTAGAATGGATGCTTGAAGAATCCGTGCCTGTGGTATCCTTTATTCAGCGACACCATTATTCTATTATGAGTTCAACCTTTACATACCAAACAGAAGTTTTTTTCGACGAGCTCGACGGCTTGGGCATGCTTCACCATACGCGCTACTTGCTACATCTGGAACGGGCTCAGCAACAGTTCTTTCAAGAATTACTGGGGGTTGCGGATTTTAATATCGAACGAGACGAAGATATCTTCGTGGTCGTGCACAACGTTGAGGCACGTTTTCGGCAAGCGTTTACTGTGCCAGGACCGATCGCGGTGGACTACCAGATCGAGCGTGTGCGTAGCAGCGGCGTAACGATGCGCTTCACCGTTCGGCACCCGCAGGACAGCAGCGTTGTTTATTGCGATGGCAGCCGCACAGTGTGTAAGCTGTCTAGCAAAACACATCAACCGACGCCTTGGACGGACGAGTTCCAAGCAGCGATGAAGGCGCACTAATCGGGTGGGCTCTGCTGCATCACCGCCGGTTCTGATTGTGGGTGCCGGCATGGCAGGCCTGGCCTGCGCCGTACAACTCCACCGAGCTGGGCGGCAGGTACGTATTTTTGAAGCCAGCGATGCTGTGGGCGGCCGCGTACGCACTGATAAAGTCGATGGTTTTTTATTGGATCGCGGCTTTCAGGTTTATCTCGATCGCTACCCCGAGACTGGCAAATTGCTCGATCTCGAGGCGCTCGACCTAAAAGCCTTCGAGCCAGGTGCGCTGATCTATCGGCGCGGACGTTTACATCGTCTAATGGATGTCTTTCGGCGACCTGCGAGTGCCTGGAGCAGCCTGACCGCACCAGTCGGCAGCCTGTCCGATAAACTGCGAGTGGGCCTGATGCGGATGAAAATCTTGAATAGCTCGTTCGAGGCGATTGCTGCGCGTGAGGATCGCTCGACGGAGGCCTACTTGCGCGACTGCGGCTTTTCAGAATCGATCATTGACCGTTTTTTTCGCTCCTTCTACGGAGGCATTTTTTTGGAGCGCGAACTGCGCACCTCCAGCCGGATGTTCGAATTTACCTTTAAACTCTTCGGCCATGGCAGCGCCACTGTTCCTGCCAATGGTATGGGGGAAATCCCCAAACAACTGGCCGCCCGACTGCCAGATGGCAGTATTCAGCTGAATCAAGCGGTCCAAGCAGTCGGCACCGACTCCATCACCCTCGAAAGTGGCGAACGCATTCAGGGTTGCGCCACGGTGGTGGCGACCGACGGCTCGGCTGCGCACGCCCTGCTCCCCGGCCTCGAGGGTTCGGCACCTGAGTGGCGCTCAGTTACCACGCTCTATTTTGCCGCGGATCGTTCGCCGATCAGCGAAGCCATTATTTGCCTCAACGGATCTGGGTCTGGCACGGTCAACAATGTGTGCGTGATCAGCGACGCTGCGCCCTGCTATGCGCCTGAGGGTCAGTCACTGCTGTCGGTATCGGTGCTCGGCTTGGTCGAGGCAGATGGCCTCGTTGAACAGGTGCGCTCAGAGCTGCTCGAATGGTTCGGCCCAGAAGCCAGTAGCTGGCGGCACTTACGTACCGACCACACCCGCCGCGGCTTGCCGGAGCAGCTACCAAACCGCTCTGCCCCGACCAGCATCAACCATGCGGGCGTATGGGTCTGTGGCGACTATCTGAGCAGTGCCTCGATCGAGGGCGCCGTCGTCTCAGGCAAGCAAACTGCGGCTGACATCCTCAGCGCTAGAGATTCGAGTTAAATCCTGCTGGGAAGGGCGTTTTTTCGTCAGCTTCACCCAGAAAATCTACCGATCTATTCACATAAAAACGGCAGCAGTGCGGGATGCACTGCTGCCGTTTTTTACTGAACACCATTAAAAAAATGGCCCCACGTGTGCCGGTTAAGGGGGAGTTCTTAAGCCTTTTGTGTCTAAGGTGGGCGCTTCCTTGTCAGTTTTTGCCTTCCGGTTGACGGCTGGACAGCGACCTTCAAGGTTTCAGCTCCCGATTTCTAAAGAGTAAAGGACAGATACTCCGATTAAGATCGAACACTGCAGAGTTACAATTAATGTAAGCAACGATCCGAACAGCGCAACTCAGAAAGATCAGATATCTGGAGAGAGACCGATGCCGCCCGGAGCTATACTGCAGTTGGCAGTACACCACGTCTTTATTCTAAGCTATAAACAAGCATGCCACGTTTCGAAAATTTACTAAATCTCAACCAGACACTCGCCTGATTTTCGACTCATCGTCGCCCCAACTATGTCAGAACGAGTGTAACAACAGATCATCACTGATCGCTTTTTTGATGACTGATTCTCGAAGCACTATTTTGATTCAGCCTCTAGGATACGCTTGCGGCGATATGCCTCGTCGAGGCGACCTTCGATACGATCGGATTCGTCGGCTGTCATATTCATCGAGCCTCCGAAAGCGCGATTCGCAATCATGATTTTCGACCATTTATCCAACATCATCATGGTGTTGATGACATCGAGGTCAGACTGTCCAAGGATGAATGGCCCATGGTTTTCGAGAAAGATAATCTTCGGTGCTTTGCCATATTTCTCCTTAAATGCTCGCAATGAGTCGCGCACGGCATGTGCAAGTTTGAAGCCTGGATCGACGTATGGGACCACTGCGAAATGACGACCACACACGACGATGGCATCTGGAAAAATGTGCTCCATATAAGGTTGCGCACCTGCCTCACTGCAGAGAATTGAGAGTACCGACTGCGGGTGCCCGTGCCCGATCCACTTGCAATCCCCCTCACTTAGGCAGACTGCGTGGACGAAGGTCTCCACGGATGGTAGTTTCGCGGCAGGATCAACTTTGATCGTCTCCAAAGCCGCTTGGACTTGCACATCGGTCAGTGAAGGTTGCGCCACAAACTCAAGCGCTTGAGCAATATTCACTTCAGTGAAATCACCTCGACTGGCATTGCCTAAACGACTCCCCGAAGCTTTAACAAAAAAACTCTCTTCGCTCAGGCGAGTGCTGGTATTGCCCTCTCCCAATATGGCCCAACCGCGATCTTCACGGCCGAACTCACGAGAGAGTGTGACTAATTTATCTAAAATAGAGGTATTCATTTGCAGCATTATTAATGTTAGTATCGATACAGCTTTAGTTTATTTAAATTCGATAACATGCGCTTTTTCATAGACTAAAGCAGCCAAATATTAACGCAGGAAGGCTTCATGCAACCCACCGTCTACATTGAATACCAAACCAGTGGTTTTTGAGGACTGATCACTGGCCATGAAGAAAATCGCTTCCGCTTGGTCTGCAGGTGTGATCGGCTCGTTGGTGAGTGTCCGACTCGCATAGAACTTGGCCAACTTAAGCCGAAGTTCTTCGGTGCCCTCTGCTTCCGAATAGTCGATGTCGTATTTGGCTAGCGATGCCATCACACGATCGCGTGGGAACATTTGGGAACCCTTGACCACGGTTGCCGGAGCGACTGCATTCACACGTGCATATGGAGCAAGTTCAACGGCCAGTTCGCGTACGATATGATTGGTCGCGGCCTTGGATGAATCGTAAGCAACAGAGCCCTTTTTAGAAACGACTGCATTGACCGATGTGGTGATCACGACGGAGCTCTTCATGTGAGTGCCCTGTGCTTGAAAGATCGCTTTAGCAGCATCGGCGACGAGGTACGGCCCGATCGAGTTAATCTTGAAGACCAGCTCCCATTGCTTCGCAGAGAATTCACCCTTTACGTTTGGTGCGAGAAAAATACCCGCAGTGAGCGCGACCACATCGATACCGCCGAAGGCATAAACTGCCTCGTCGTAACAAGCTTGAATGCTCGCTTCATTAGTGATGTCCATTTGGCAGGAAATCGCATTACCACAGCTCGAAACACCAGTGCCAGCGACGCCGATTCCAGCACCCACTTTGGCAGAAATTTCGTCCGCAGTGGCTTGAGCGGAAGCAGCATCAAGATCAGCGCAGATAACGTGCGCACCGTCTTGAACAAATCGGAAGGCGGTCTCTTTACCAATGCCAGAACCAGCACCGATCACGACGACGACCTTGCGAGCGAATTCCTTCTCTTTAGGCATACGTTGAAGCTTTGCTTCTTCGAGTAACCAATACTCGATATCGAATGCTTCTTGGCGTGGTAGGCCAATATATTGATCAATCGCTTCAGCACCACGCATAACGCCGACCGCACAGTTATAAAACTCTGCGGTGACTCGAGACTCGGACTTGTTTTTACCAAATGCAACAAGACCCAAACCCGGGATGAGAATGACAGTTGGATTCGCATCACGCATCGCGGGTGAATTGGCGTGCTTGCAGAATTGGTAGTATTCGGCGTAGTCTGCACGATATTTTTCAAGTCCTTGAAGAATCAATTGCTTGAGACCTTCGAGATCGCCGCTAGCGGGATCCCATTCGACATACATTGGCTTGATCTTGGTGCGCAAGAAGTGGTCGGGGCAAGATGTGCCGATTTCAGCGAGGCGCTTGGCGTCGTTGGAATTAACAAACTCAAGTACTGTTTCATCGCGATGTACGGTACCGATGAAACGTGTCTGCTGCGAAACTTGGCCGCGTAGGAATGGCAGTAAATCAATCGTCATACGCTTCGCCACGTCTGCATCAATCGCACCGAACTTTGGTCCGCCAAAAGTATCCGCACCGCGGTCTTTGGACTGGATAAACGCACCTGCTTTCTCGATCAGATCAAGTGTCAGCTCATAGCAAGCTTTGTCGTCGTCTGCCCAATTGATCAGTCCGTGCTGGCCCATGTTGATGCCGACGCAGTGCTTGTTCTGTTGATAAACTTCTTGCATCTTCAAACCTAAATCGAAACCCGGACGTTGCCATGGTAAATAAGCCAAAACATCGCCGTAGATTTCTTGAGTTAATGCCTCAGAATTCTTACATGCCGCAATGGCGATGAACGAGATTGGATGCATGTGATCTACTTGTTTAGCACCAATAAAACTGTGCAATGGCGTATCGATCGAGGATGGGCGTGGGTTGAGATTAAAAGTCGTGTGCGGATACATGTTAACCATATTATCCTCGATCGCAGTTTTCACGCCATTGGGAGTCGCGGCATCGTAAATGCCTTGAAGCGCAACTAACTTCTCTTGGTAAAGTGATGAGAAATTCTCAACTTTCGCTGTGCGTAGGTCGCCGCCCGAACCTTTGACCCAAAGCACTTCGACTGACTCGCCAGAAAGTGGATCCAGTTCCTGCACTTTAGCAGAAGTATTACCGCCGCCCGTGTTAGTAATGCGCTGATCCTCACCGAGAATGTTGGAACGATAAACCAAGCGCTCGACCGGGCTCAGGGCATCGGCTTTCGCATCGTCCCATAGGTTGTTAACGAATTGGTATTTTGAGTTACTTGCAGTCATATGTGTGGTGTTCTCGGCGGTGTTGGAAAATCTTTACATGATCAAATCAATGCCCCAAAAGCCAACAATTAACCACATTAGTCAACATATATCTTGCCTATTTTCAAATTAATCCAATTTTGTTCGGTATGTTAGCTCCAGAACGCCACCAACAGATTCTACATCTACTCGAAGAACGCGGCACTTTACGCACCGTTGATTTGGCGGAGCAATTTCAATGTACCGACGAAACCATCCGACGCGACTTACAAATACTTGCCGCCAACAATCAACTCGCGCGTGTGCATGGTGGAGCCAGTAGCCTTAGTGGTCGCCCCGCTCTGCAGTCATTCACCCAACGAAGCCAGCTCGAGATCGGCCGTAAGCAAGCCATTGCGAAAACGGCACTCGAACTGATCAAGCCCGGTCACACCTATGCATTTGACAGTAGCACCACAGCTTTATCGCTCGTTTCGATCTTACCGGATCAGCCCTACCGCATAGTGACGAATGCCTATGCAGTAATGAATCGGCTGATACATCTAGACAACGTAGATCTCATCTCTACCGGTGGGCGCTACCATGCAAAGACTCAGACTTTCGTTGGCAGCGACAGTATCGACACGCTGCGTCGCCACAATGTGAATACAGCGTTCATCTCTTGCATTGGCATTGAATGCCAACGTGGCGTTAGTGAAGGATTCGAAGAGCAAGCCACATTTAAAGAGCGACTGATACAATATGCTGAAGAAACTGTGCTGCTGGTAGACTCGACTAAGTTCAACCAAAGTGCCGACTACTTCTTCGCCAATCTGAATCAAATCTCACGTATCATTACCGATAACGGCATCCCAGCTAAAGTCGCTAAGGAATTCAGCACTGCTGGCTGCGAGCTAATCATCGCCCATTAACAACTTCGCAGCCACCCGATATTATTAACATGAGTCAGAATAAAGTATATCTCGCAATCGATCTAGGCGCAGGCAGCGGGCGAGTTATTGCAGGCGAATTTGATGGCTCTCGCATCGAACTACACGAGCTTAACCGCTTTGATAATACCCCAGTTCAACTGCCCAGTGGCTGGCACTGGAACATCGCCGCGCTGTATCAGAATATTTTGAAAGGCCTCAAGAAAGCCGCAGAAATTTACGGGGACAACGCAATCAGCATTGGTATCGATACCTGGGGAGTGGACTACGGACTATTCGATAAAGACGGTCGCATGCTCGGTCTCCCTTATCAGTATCGCGACAATCGCACCGATCGCATGATGGCTACAGCCTTCACTAAAGTACCCATTGAAGAAATTTACGACGCCACCGGTATACAATTCATGTTCTTCAATTCCATCTTTCAGCTCCTCTCAGAAGTCGAAACCAAGAACCCCGCACTGAACCATGCTGAAGACTTGCTCTTTATACCTGACCTGCTGGGTTACTGGTTGACTGGTAACAAGACTCAGGAACGTAGCATCGCCAGCACCACTCAACTATACAACCCTAGGCTTAAAGATTGGGACTACCCGCTGATCGAAAAAATGGGGCTGCCGAAGAAACTATTTAAGACGATCAGCGACCCTGGTGACACACTCGGCGCACTCAGTGCCGACGTAATTAGTCTAACTGGCCTCAACCACACCAAGGTCATTACTGTCGCTGGACACGATACTGCCAGTGCCGTAGCAGCGGTTCCGAGCCAAGCCAAGACACCTGCCTTTCTCAGTAGTGGCACTTGGTCACTGATGGGATTAGAGCTGCAAGAACCGATTATTAATGAGCAATCCTTTGCCGATGCCTTCACCAATGAAATCGGCATCAACGGTACTGTGCGTTTCCTTAAAAACATCTGCGGACTATGGCTCATCCAAGAATCAAAGCGCTTCTGGCTAGCTGAAGGCCAAGACGTGGCTTACGCTAAAATGGCCGCGCTTGCCAGCGAGGCGGAGCCGTTCCGCTCACTAATCAACCCAGATGATCCGCGTTTTATTGAGGCCGGTTGTATGCCAGAAAGAATCCAAGCATTCTGCCATGAAACCGGACAACCGGTGCCAGAATCGAAGGGCGAAATCATCCGCTGCATCTATGAGAGCCTCGCACTACGCTACAATCAAGTGTGGCATAGCCTGATGCAGTATGTCGACGAAGCACCCACTACACTGCATATTATCGGCGGCGGCTGTCAGGACAATCTACTCAATCAATTCGCAGCAAATGCGATCGGAGTTAGAGTTGCGGCGTGTCCAATCGAAGCCACTGGCCTAGGTAACATCATGGTGCAAATGCTCGCCGACGGTGCCATCGCCGACGTCACTGAAGGGCGCGCGATCGTACTCAATTCATCTCTCGTGCAAACCTTCGAGCCCGCTGATCAAGTGGTCTGGGCCGAAGCTAAAGTCCAATTTTCAAAGATCTGCAAATAGTACCGCCAAGTTTTTATATTATGAAAAGTCCCATCCACATCGAAAATCCCGACGTCATTCTGATTGGTAGCGGCATCATGTCGGCCACACTAGGCTCTATGCTCAAGGAGCTGAATCCAGAGTTACGCATTCAGCTCTACGAAATGGCTGAAGAATTTGGCAAAGAAGCATCCAATGGCTGGCACAATGCCGGCACTGGGCACGCCGGTATTTGCGAACTTAGCTACACGCCAGACCGCGGTCCTGACGGCGAAGTCGAAGTCAGCAAGGCCATCGAGATTTTCCATCAGTTTGAACACTCGAAACAATTCTGGGGGCATGCGGCCCGCACCGGCATGATCGAAAATCTCGAGGATTTTATTAACCCTGTCCCCCACCTTAGCTTTGTCTACGGACAGGAACAAGTCGACTTTCTGCGTTCGCGCTTCGAGAACCTTAAGAAGCATCACTTCTTTGATGAGATGACCTACACCGAAGATCGCGAAACCATTCGTGAATGGGCACCACTACTGCTGCAGGGGCGTGATGATACACCAATCGCAGTGACGAAGATGGATCGCGGCACGGACATTAATTACGGTGCACTCTCCGCCAAGCTGATCACATGGTTAGGTAATCAAGACGGCTGTGGCTACGCCACCAGCCACCGAATCACTGACATCACTAAGACAGGTGAGCTGTGGACAGTTGCAGTCAAAGACCTCAAAACCAAACAAACATTCACCAACACCGCGAAGTTCATCTTCATCGGCGCAGGCGGCGGCAGTCTACCCCTGCTGCAAAAGTCTGGTATCAAAGAAAGCAAAGGCTTCGGCGGCTTCCCAATCGGCGGGCAGTGGCTCATTTCTGATAAGCCAGAAATAGTCGAACAGCACATGGCTAAAGTTTATGGCATGTCTCCCGGTGCGGCACCGACGATGGCGGTACCACACCTCGACACTCGGATCATTGATGGTAAAAAAGCTATTTTGTTTGGACCGTATGCGGCATGGACAACTAAGTTCCTGCACGTCGAAGGCAAGATCACCGACCTCCCCCGCTCGATTCGTGCCGATAACATTGCTTCGCTCATCAAGGTCGGGATCCACAATATCCCGCTGGTTCGCTATTTAATGCAACAAGGCACACAGAGCATGGCCACCCGCATGAAAGAGCTGCGCGCATTCTTCCCAGATGCGGACGAGGCTGACTGGAAGCTCATCGACGCTGGCATTCGCGTGCAGGCGATCAAGAAAGAGGACGGCGACGCTGGCATCGTCCACTTCGGCACGGAAGTACTCACCTCAGAAGATCGTTCGATCTCTGCACTCCTTGGCGCCTCTCCCGGCGCTTCAGTATCCGCAAATATCATTCTCAAAGTCATCAAACGCTGCTTCTCAGGTACTCTAAAAACCGAAGAAGGTCATAATCGCATGAAGGCAATGATCCCTTCCTATGATGAAGATTTGCGCGAGCCAGAACTCGCAGCGCGTCAACGCGAACTCAGCGAACACGCCTTTAAGTCACTCAACTGTATTTAAATAAGTTGCTCCCGTTTGAACCTGCTGGAAGTTAGATTCCAGCCGCAAGCAATTGATAAGGCTCTTTGAGTTGCATCGAACTGACCGTGGGCAAGTGACGAGAAAATCCTTTGATCCAGTCATTATTGCGAATGAAGCTCTATGCTCAAAGGGTGCCAAGCGTTCAATTGCTTTACTATTGTTGGTTTGTGCTTGAACAACCTAACCCTATCAATTGGCTCAATGCATACTCCTCGATTGGAATTACTCCATGTTCACATAACCCTCAAAATAATATAATCAAAAAAAACTGGGTATACCTATAATTAAATCCGCTCAATCCGGCTTAAATTATAAATTGAAAAATAAGTTTCATCATGGAGTTCAAAACACAACTAGGCCTAGATCCAGATACCGCAGAAGCAGTTTATGACGACAAGTCACTGTTAGAGTATGTAAACCTGAAATTAACCTCGATCGGTCAGCCGGTTTACGGCGATCTCTCCGATTCAGAGTTCTTTGGACTGAGTCAGTCACTTCTGGCCAGCTACCAAGAGAAGTCACGCCTGCTGGCTGATTACCTCCCTGCTTGCGACCAGCGCATTCAAAACTTTCTAGGCGAATACTTTTCAGGGCTCGAACTCGCAGAGATGCCACAGTTGCCCAATAGTACCTTGATTCTGGATCGTCATGGTGTGGCGCGCACGCTTTCGCTCCCGGCTAAGGGCGACCATTTTTCTTCCGACATCGTTGACTCTTATCGCCTCCAGCAAGGGGTATTGCACAATCCAAAGAGCGACCGCCGCACCACAAAAGGAGTCTTCCACGTTGCCGAAGGGGGTTTACCGATCCCAAATGACAAAAAAGCGGTACCACAACTCGCTGCTGCCCGGCTCATTGCCAAAGCACTCGATGCACCAGAAAAGCTCACAGAGCTGCCCTTCCTAGCGAACGAAGATATTAAGGCGAAGGCATGGGTCTCGCTCTTGCTACGTCCCGTCGTAGTCCCCGAGGTTGATGGCTTCTGTCAGCAGAAAACAATGGAAGTGCGTTTCTTCGCGCCAGGTAATCTGGTGAGTAACCTCGACTTCGTCGAATCCATCTTCGGCAACGGCGGTGATCCCTTCATTGCAGATAATGATGCAGCTTTAGACCCCGCGCACTGGTCTGGGCATACAGGGTGCGTAATCCTCGCACCACACTTGAT
>CAZIMR010000009.1:0-12189 GCA_964540215.1 uncultured Puniceicoccaceae bacterium | reverse complement strand
AGCGCTGTAGCACTTTCGCTGGCACAGGAGAATGCGCTTTCACTCGGCCTAGACAGTCGAGTGACGTTTCATGAGGGGAGTTGGTGGTACCCTTTGGGATCAGGTGAGCAACGCTATGATCTAATCGTCTCAAACCCGCCGTATTTAACTGACGAAGAAATGACCACCGCCGAGCCTGAAGTGGTCGACCACGAGCCTCATCAAGCGCTAGTTTCTGGCGTGGATGGCCTTGATGATATACGCCTCATTTTTAAAGATGTCGTGAGCCATATAAAGCCTGGCGGATTGCTGGCACTGGAAACCGGCATCGCACAGACCGCGGCTTTGGATGCACTGGCTGCTGCAGCTGACCTGCAAGGTGAGTGCGTGAACGATTTATCGGGGCGCCCGCGATTCTATTTCGCGCGCAAGTAGCGAAAGCAACCCCCCGCGCAAAGCCAGCCGTTACTGGACGAAGGCGCTACCGCAGCGAACGGTTTGGCCTGGTGAGCCGGTCAGCACCAGTGCTTTCTTATGCTTGCCGCTCAAACGCGACCGCTAAGCCCATTAGGGTGAGGTCCTCAATGAAGCAGCTTTTGTCGGCCCATTCCTTGGTAAGATTGGCGATACTGCCGCCAGTGGAAAGGACCACCGGCTCAGCTTCACCGCGTGTTTTGAGTTCTGTTAGAACGCGGGTGAGGAGGGCGTTGACCATGCCGGAAAAGCCGACCGCGACGCCGAGTCTCATTGCGTGTACAGTGGATTTACCAATCGCACCCTCGACGTTGAGCAGGTCGGCTTCGCTGAGTTCGGGCAGGAGTGCCGTTTGCTCGTGCAGATAGCGGGTCATCACGGCGAGCCCGGGAGCGATTATGCCGCCTTCGTAACCTGCGCTGGTAATGATGTCGAAGGTCACAGCGGTGCCCATATCGAGAATAATCGCGGGTACGCCGTGATATTGCTGCACGGCGATGGCATTGGCAATACGATCTTGGCCGATTTCTTTGGGATTGGGATACGCGAGTTCGAGTCCGTGGCAACTCTGATGTGTGAGTTGGAAGATAGGCAGCTTAAATGGCTGTAGGCTGGCTTCCAGATGCGTATTGATAGCTGGCACAACGGAGCAAAATGAGATGCCAGTGACGCCGTTAAGGAGCGGTTCGATGAGTGCCGCAAAGGCTTTGGATGCGCCGCTGCGCAAGCCGTCGGTTGGGAAATGGCCAGTGTGCGTGACGGTTTGGCCGTCTACGATTCCGTAGTGGGAGCTGGTGTTGCCAACATCAATGCTTAAAATTTTCATTATTCTATTCGGAGTGTGCGCGCTTGCTCGCGCCCGATTATTGTTGGGCTTATGCAGGCGCGAGCAAGCTCGCACGCCACGTAGGAGGTAATTTACTTCTTCAGCGTTACATCGCCGGCGCGTACCGGAATCGTGCTGCCATCGGGTTGTGCGAGTAGCAGCGCGCCGGATGCATCGATCCCGCTGGCAATGCCAGAAATTTTCTTATCACCTTGGAGTGCGGTCACTGATTTTCCGTTAAGTGAGCTGAGGGGCGCCCACGCGTCGGCGAGTGTTTCAGCAGTTTTATTATGGATGCAGGCTTCGTAGGCTTGGTTGATGGCTTGCAATACGCGGGCGGCGACTTGGTTGATCGGCAGTTCTTGGCCATTGATCGCGTAGAGGCTGGTGGCAATGCTGCGTAGCTCTTTGGGGAATTTTGATGAGTTACTGTTTAGGTTAATGCCGATGCCGAAGATGATGCTGCGCAGGCTGTCAGAGTCCATCTTTGCTTCGGTGAGCATGCCGGCGAATTTTCGGCCATCGCAGTGTAGATCGTTAGGCCATTTAATCTGCAGTTTGGCTGTGGGGGTGAAGGGCTGCAGTGCGCGGCAAATGGTGATGCCGGCCCATAGGGTGAAGTGCTGGAGCTGCTGCGGTGGGATGTTGGGCTCAAATAAGACCGATAGATACAAATTATCTGCCGAGGCGCTATACCATTCGCGACCCAGGCGTCCGCGGCCTTTGGTCTGGCAACTGGAGGCGATGGCAAACGGGCTGTTACGGCCGTAGCTGATCTGCCGCTCTGCTTCACTGTTGGTGCTGTCGATCACTGGAAAATAAAGCAGGTCGATTGCTGTCGCGGTGGCTTGCAAATAGTAACGCACCAACGCGGGGTGTACTACTTCGGGCTCTTGTGTGAGTCGGTAGCCGCGGTTGCGCACCGCTTCAAAGGCAAAGCCCTGATTGCGTAATTTCTCTAGTTTGCCGTGAATGGCAGGCCTGGAAATGTCTAGCTGCGCGGCAAGTAGGCTGCCAGAAACAAACTCGTCGGGCGCATCGAGCAATGCCTTGAGGATGACGAATTCGGCCTCAGTGCTCTTTGATTCTTTGTAATCTGTGTCGGTGCTCATGCTATTGAGTGAGGAGTGAGGGTAGTGGCAGTGAGGAGTGATAATTGTGAACAGTCTTTGTCTACTTAATCCTAGTCATCACTTTTATTACTATAGCCAATCAAGGCCGATGTCCTTCCAAGTGCTTTGATGCACGGGGGCGCCCGTAGAGATAAAATCGAGTCCGAGCGTGCCGAGGCTGGTCAAGGTCGCGAGCTGAATGCCACCGCTGGCCTCGCTACAGGCGCGGTCGCCGATCAATTCAATAGCGGCTTTGAGGTCTTCTTCAGAGAAATTATCGAGTAGGATGATGTCGGCACCAGCCTCAAGCACGGGTGGAATTTGCTCAAGTGTATCGACTTCGACTTCGATCGCGAGGCCTTCGCAGGCGCTGCGGGCGAGGCTGACTGTTTCAGTGAGTCGATCACCGGTGGCTCCGGCCACGGCGAGGTGATTATCCTTGAGCATCACGCGGTCGAATAGACCGATGCGGTGGTTGTAACCGCCGCCGCAAGCGAAGGCATATTTTTGCAACACACGGTAGCCAGGCAGGGTCTTGCGTGTATCAAGTAGCACGGTGTCGCTCTGGCGAAGTGCATTGGCGTAAGCATGTGTTTCGGTGGCGATGCCGGACAGGTGCTGGAGGAAGTTGAGAATGATGCGTTCAGCTTGCAGCAGTGGGCCGCAAGGGCCGGTTAGTATGCCGAGGATATCGCCAGCGGCGGCTTGGCCACCGTCTTGTACCTGCGCTTCGAAGCTGCAGCCTTCGCCATAGGAGTTTACTGCGAGTTGTACTAGGCCGAGGCCGCAGACCACCATCGGCTCGCGGGCGGTAAGTTGGGCAGTGCCAATTGCGCCTTCGGGCATGAGGGCCGTCGTCACATCGCCGAGTCTTGCGGGACGTTCAGCGAGCCCAGCGCCAGCGAGGTCTTCAATCTTTGCAAGGCCGACGAGTTGGCGTAAATAGTCCTGGTCGAGGTCGGCCCAGCTAAGTTGCGTACGGAAGTCGGCTTGTGTGTATCTGCGTGCGGTGGACATGTCTGAATTATTCGAAAGATTGAAAGTCGGAGACTCTTTGGTTACTGCGCTCAAACACAATACGCTTTATTAATTTGCTATGTATTGGGCTGCCGCCGATCCCAATCCCTGCACTGAGGCCACCCCTGCTACTAATACCGATGGAGTTGAAAATATTATACTTGGGCTCAATTTTGTGGTATTCCCAAATGTAGCGCGTGCCGCTGGAGGTAGTATCGGACTTAATATGGCTGGGGCCGCCGAGGGCCATGCGCACTTGATCTTCATCAAAGCCGATTGCAATTTGACCGCTGCGGATGAGGCGTTGTTCGGCGGGGGTGTAGCGGTTGAACTGTGCTCCGCTCGCATCGATCCGTTGACTGGTTGTCGAGCAGCCGCTGATAAGGACGATAGAAAGCACGCAGAGCAGTTGAGATATTTTCATGATGGATGACTTTTGAAGCATGTGATGCCTAATTAGACTTAGTTACTATCTTAGGATATTGATGGATTCGCTCCAGTTTAATATTTTGAGTGAAAACACACTCGCAGTTTGGCGTGCTTTGACTATCTCAGTCATTATGCTTTTGGAAATCAGTTTTATTGTCGTACTCTCAATTGGAGTGGCGGCCTTGTTTTGGTTCATGGTACGGCAGTCATCAGAGAAAATTGCACGTCAGTACCGCAAGATCGCGCTGCAACTGAAGGTTGATTTGACAGAGCCAACGCCGCAGCTCGCTGGGTTTATTCGCGCGGAGCCATTTGTGCATGGCGTGTATCGCGAACGAGAGTTTTCGATCTCGGTGCCGGGCAAGGGGCTACAAAATACGCGTCAAATTGAGACGATTATAAAGGTCAAAGTCGACGACGAGTCATTTACATGGCAAATGACCGCGGCGGGTTTGCTCGGCGGTCTGCGTCAACGTGACAGTGGTTCGAGTCAACGTTGGTTGAGTGGCGACTCATTGTTTGATTCCGCGATCGACGTGCGTACCAATGATGATGATCAGCTCGTGCGCCTTTTCGGCAGTGATCGCCGCATGCTAATTGCCACGGTTTTGAAAGGTTCGAAGGGCACCATTGCGTTGCGCGGTGGCGTGTTGTCTTTTTCAGAATTCGGCCTGATCGCAGAGGACGCCAAGCGTGAGCGTTACATGGAAATTACGGAAGTCTTGTACCAGTTGGCGGAAGCAGTTGAAGCTAAGGGGAATTAAATAGCCGGGGAAACTAGTGATCATCAAAAGGTTCGGCCCGAAGGTCGCTTGCTGGAGGAAGCGAGAAATGCTGTGCGGATTAGAGGTCGCTGGACCTGCATTGGTCTCGACGATTCGAAAAAACCGTTCAGGGACGTGCATATTACTAAGCAATACCGAAGCTGCGCCTTCTTCATTGATGGGCAATGCATGGGGGAGGTGTTCTCCCAGTTGGCACCATAGCTACGAGCGACGGGGTGCCAGTTGGTTAAATCGGTCGACCATTCCACCTAGCGAAATTGAGCGTCTGTGGCATTCGGCAGTTGGACTTCAAACTGAGGCGTAGCAGCAATCGAATTGGGGCTCAAAAATGCGCTTGCTGCCAATAGTATCGAGACGTGAAAGAGGGCGGGAGTCTTAAGAAGCGATTTTGAGACTCTGGATTATAAGGTGACCATAATTTGGGTTGGGGTATTTCATGGTTACGATGAGATATTGTAAGTACTTAATTATTTACAGTGCTCAACGTTTTTACTTATCGAAGGCCGCGACACTCGCGCCTCGGGGTAAAATCGCGGAGTCACCGCTCGCTAGGGGCAGGGCATTTAACTGGCGTGATGCCAGTAGTCGTATCAATCAATCTTAGGGCGAAACTGTTCCGCCAATTTCGCTTTCTCGTTCGAGTAGATCGTTTGCAAGGCTTGAAAGTCATCGCCACGAGACCCACTCAAAATTGTATGGTCGTAGAGTTCGTGTTGCTGCATTTCCTCACGAGCAACTTGCATGCGGCGCTGGATCTCGTCTTCGGCGTCGGTGGCGCGGCCACGGAGGCGTTGTTCTAGCTCTTCGAGGCTGCGGGGCATGATAAAGACAGTGACGACGCGGCCCTTGAGTCGTTCGTCGGTCAACGCAGTCTGGCGCATTTGCGCGGCGCCTTGCACATCGATATTGAGCAACAGATCGGTGCCCGCTGCGAGTTTGTCCTGTACCTCGCTTTTGAGCGTGCCGTAAATGTGACTGTGCACGTGGGCGTGTTCGTAGAAATGCCCTTCGGCGATTTTTTGCTCGAAGGTGGCGTGGTCGAAGAAGTGGTAATCGACCTGGTCTTTTTCGCCTGTACGTGGCTTACGCGTGGTGGAAGTCACGACCCGGCAGAGATCAGGCACTTCAGCTAGCATACCGTCGCAGAGGGTTGTTTTGCCACTACCTGCAGGTCCAGAAACAACGATCAGAAGGCCAGTTTGTGAGATATGCTTGTCCACGGCGTTTAGTAGGTGAATGCCACGCCGACCAGCAAGAGTCCATAAGCGACAAAGGCAGCACCAAAGTACTTAGGGCGGCTCTCCACTTTATAAAGCCAGTCGAAGAAGTCGCGCAGTTTGTAGGGATTCGCGCCGAGAATCAGCGAAACGACAATGGCAACATATACAAAAGTGACCAAAAATAGGCGTGTTTGGGGCAGCTGCATGTATGCGGCATCGAGAAGCACGCCGGCCGTCATGAGGATGAGGGCTGCTAAGCCGCGCACGGCGAGGAAGTCGGGCACGTAGTAGAATGAGCCGATGGCAGTGACCAGGAAGAGGATGAATAGGATGTTTTTATACTGTCCGAAATCTGCAGGGCCTAGGTGCAGTACCTTGTAGAGGAACCACGCAGCCGCGGTGCCGAGCAAGATAAAGGCGGCTACCTGCGAACGCGGAAAGGCCTGCGTGCGCTTGGCAGTTTTCATCCCGTGCCAAAAATAATGGCCGCCGAAGACGAGAAGAAGGAGTCCAGTGTAAAGTGTGGCTTGAAAAAGTGTCATGGTCAAAAGGTGGATGAGATGGTCGCTAGGTAATGGGTAATGGCTATGGCGGTGGGTTAAAGCAAAAAAGGGGAGACAGGGTTTGTCAGATTGCAGAACTGTGGCCAAAAAGGTGTATGGATTTAAAACTCGCGGGTTCGGTGCACTCAATCGATTTGATCGTATTTGATTGTGATGGGGTGCTACTTGATACGATGGCAATAAAGATTGAGGCCTTTCGGCGTTGGGTGCCAGAGGCTCATGCGGAGCTGCGCGAAGCTTTTATGGCGATTGTCATGGCTGGCTTTGGTCAGAGCCGGACTGTTCATATCGAGCGTTTTTACCGCGAGTTGCTGAATCAAGAGCCCGATGTCGTATTTTTAGATACAGAGGTCGCCCGCTTCACCAATCTATGTGAACCGCTGTGTGCTTCTGCTAGTTGGCGCGTGGGCTCGCAGGAATTTGTGCAGGCCTGCCATACTGCTGAGATCCCGCGCTATGTGCTGTCAGGCGTCCCACAGGCTCCTCTTGAGGAGCAGTTAGCTTCGGCCGGCGGCACGGATTTATTCGACGTGATCATTGGCTCGCCACCGGGAAAGCCCGAAAGCATGGCGCGTATTCTTGCCGAGACCAATACGCCTGCGCACCGTACGCTATTCATCGGCGATGCGAATGCCGATCACGTCGCGGCGCTGCATGTGGGCGCGCATTTTGTTTATTTTCCATCACTGGCGGAGCGGCCCGAGGCAGTGGTTGCAACGGAGGTCAGTGACCTACGTCAGTTATTGGTCAAAACGCAATAAAAGGCCTTAGCCTCTGCTTGGTGGCGCATCCTGTACGATGCGCATCGTCAGTACTGTTTCAGGGTTGATGCGGTTGAGTATTTCGATCGGTCGGCCGTTTATACCAAAAGCCGCAGAGCCTGCGCGAGCGTACTGCAATTGGCACGAGCATCATAAAAAAGACCCAGCCGAGCATCTTTGGGCCGCTATACCAGTCGAATTTGCGAGCTGAGGTGCGAGCAGGGGGTTGAGTGATAATGACAAAACCTAAGTCATGCGCTCGGCCCCATTTACGCAGTAGCCGCGATAGCCGCACTTCTTCGCCAGCGTAGAGTTTCTGATCAAACCCGCCGACGGCTTCAAAGGCATCGCGTCGGCAAAAGAGAAAGCTTCCCGCGGCGGTACGCGTGAAGGTTGAAATCTGCCTCCAGATGGCGATCCCCCAGCGGCCAACCACGCCGACTTGATCAACCGTTTCAAATTCGATGATCGCGCCACCGCCACAGTTGCCAGTTGCGAGTTGATGCAGTGCTGCGGTTAAAAGTTCGGCAGAGATCCGCGTGTCTGCATCGACAAAAATCAGCCGCTGCCCGCGGCTGGCTTGAGCGCCCGCATTACGTGCGCGGGCGATTTGATTGATCGGTTCGGACACCACTAGGTCCGCGCCTGCAGCAGTGGCAATCGTCGCGGTATCGTCGGTGGAGTTGTTATCCACGACGATACACTCGCCAGTGAGTCGTTGCGCAGCCATTGCCGCACGAATTGCGTCAAGCGTCGCGGTGAGTTCAGCACCTTCATTGAAGGCGGGAATGATGATCGAGTAATCAGGCACAGAAGGCATGCCAGGAAGGTGGGTGAAGCCTACCGCAATTGCAACGTAACGACAGAATTAGCGCGTTCCTGCCGCTTGAGCAGGGAGCGGGGCAGCATTGCTCATCACGGTATTAATGATCACGCTGTGTTCGGCAGCCACGGCCTCGTAGGCGCCTTGCAGTGCTGGCCAGACCGCAGCGGCTTCGCCCCAGACCACAGTGGACATCGTCCCAGTGTCGCGATCAATGCCGGTTGCGTCGAGTGCATCGAGATAGGCATGCACGGCTTCGCGAACGCATCCGTCGAGGGCATAGACGGAGACTTGAACAGAGATGAGTGGATCTGTTTTAGGCAGTGGCAGTGGAGCTTGTGTCATGGTTTCCAGCTGAAGGATTTTATAGTGCGCTGTCACTCCTTGTTTGAGATGCAGATGTGGAACAATTTACGTGGAACATTGTAATTCCTTTTGTATTCGGGGCATTCGGGTGGTTTTGGGATATTTTTAATTCGTGGAACATTATCTGTGGAACATCTTTAGGGTTGTCCCTGCGCGCCGCCTTCCGTAGCGGCATCACAATTATTGAGACAGCTTTCAGGCGGGCTCGTTGCCTTTGAATGCGTCGGCACAAAAAAGCCCGCGATCTCTCGCGGGCTCTTTAAAGATCTGGCTGCTGTTGTCTGACTTACACCAACATCATTGCGGGCGTTTCAAGGATCTCCTTGAGGGCCTGCAAGTATTGTGCGCCGACGGCGCCGTCGATGGTGCGATGGTCGCCGGAGAGGCCGATCTTCATCACTTGGCCGACCACGATTTCGTCGTTCTTGTTTACCACGGGTTTTTTGATCGTCGCGCCGATGCTGAGAATCGCAGCGTTATTTGGATTGATGATGCCGTAGAAATCGGAGATGCCAAACATGCCGAGGTTGGTCACAGTCAAGGTGGAGCCGCTCATTTCGTTGGGAGTGAGCTTCTTGCTGCGTGCCTTCTTAATCAGAACCTTCGCCTCTGCGCCGATTTCGCGCAGACCCTTCGTCTCAGCGGCACGGATCACTGGAGTGACGAGGCCGTCGTCAATTGCGACGCCAAATGCGAGGTGCACGTTGGCGTGTTGCTTGATGGTGTCACCTTCCCATGAGCGATTGATCGCAGGGACGCGGCGCACCGCTTCGGCAGCCGCTTTAAGGGTGAGATCATTGACGGAGAATTTAACGCCACCCTGTTCAGGTGGTAGGCCTGCAAGCTTGCCGTTGAGCTCAGCGCGGAGTTTAGCAAGTGGCGCGCCATTGACTTCGATTTGCAGATAGAAATGTGGTGCTTGTGTCTTGGAAGCGACTAATGCCTTGCCGATGCTCTTACGCATATTGGAGACCGGGATTTCCAGTGCTTCAAGCGTTGCAGCGGGGGCCGCGGCTGGGGCGGCAGGGCTGCTGGCTGCGGCAACTGGTGCTGCGGCGGCAACTGGATTCGCTTTGAGTACGTCTTCCTTGAGGATGCGTCCGCCAGGGCCAGAGCCTTGGATGGTTGCGAGGTCGATGCCCTTCTCGGCGGCGATCTTCTTTGCTAATGGCGAGGCTTTGATGCGTCCGCCAGTGCTGGCGACTGGAGCCGCGGGTACAGCAACTACCGGCGCTGGCGCGGCTGGAGCTGGTGTTGCCGGAGCCGGAGTTTCTGCCGCGGGTGCGGCAGGTTTTTCTTCCGCTTGAGTGGCACTGGTACCTGCGGGCGCTGTTTCGCCGGCTTCACCGACGGCAGCGATAGGATCGCCGACGGCGACTTCGTCACCTTCGCCGCAATAGCGCTTGATGAGGATGCCTTCGTCGAAACATTCGACTTCCATGGTAGCCTTGTCGGTTTCGATTTCAGCGATCATGTCACCGTTGGTGACCGCGTCACCTTCGTTTTTGAGCCAGCGGACCAGCGTGCCCACCGTCATGGTGTCGCTGAGTTTGGGCATATCAATTAATGTAGCCATATTTTAAAAAGTGAGAGGTTAAGTGTGCCGTCGTACGAGAAGCAGGGAGAGATTGAATCGTGACGATTTGCTCTGAACGTAGTGGAGGGTGAGTGAAGCGGGTGCCTTTTGGGCAACTAAAAGAACGAATTATTGAGAGCGATCGTTTAAGCCATCAGTTTCTGTGCCATTGCAATGATGCGCTCTTGGTTCGGAATCTGCCAATCTTCGAGCGGCTTGGCGTAAATGGTCGGTGCGTCAACCGAGGAGACGCGGTGAACGGGTGCATCGAGGTAGTCGAAGGCTTTGAGTTGAATGAGGTGGGAGATTTGCGCGTCCACACCACAGTAGGGCTTGTTTTCTTCAACGAGCAGCGCGCGACCGGTCTTTTTGACTGAGTTGAGAATCGTCTCTTCGTCCAATGGACGAATAGAGCGTAGATCCACGACTTCGACGCTGATGCCGTGTTCCGCTTCCATGGTCTTGGCTGCCTCTAGTGATAGCATAGAACAACGACCGTGGGAAATGATGGTCATGTCGGTGCCTTCCTTGAGGATGTTGGCTACGCCGAGTTCGACGATATATTCTTCTTCGGGGACTTCCCATTTTTCTCCGTAGAGCAGGGTATTTTCCATGACGAAGACGGGGTCATTGTCGCGGATCGCGGCTTTCATGAGTCCCTTGGCATCGTAAGCATTGGATGGGCAGACCACCTTCAAGCCTGGGTGGTTGGCCACCATGTATTCAATCGTATGCGAGTGGGTCGCGCCGACATTGGTGCCACCATTGGCAGGACCACGAACGACGATGGGCACATTCATCAAACCGCCAGACATGTAGCGGCAGAAGGAGGCATTATTGAAGAGTTGATCGATCGCAACGTAGCTGAACGACATGAACATCATTTCAATGACGGGGCGGATGCCCAGCATTGATGCGCCAATCGCGAGGCCAGAGAATGCGGCTTCGGAAATCGGGGTGTCGATCACGCGCTTGTCGCCGTGTTTCTCCCAGAGACCTTCGGTGACTTTGTAGGCGCCGTTATATTCGGCGACTTCTTCGCCCATGATGCAGACGTTTTCGTCGCGTTGGATCTCTTCGTCGAGTGCTTGCTTAATAGCTTCGCGGTAAGTGATAAGTGGCATGATATTAAAAAAAGTTAAAATTCAGAAGCTAGGAGTCAGAATGTAGTGAATAGGATTGTAATCGTTCCGCCATCTCGGGCGAACCTCCGTCCTAATTCCTAATAGGTATCTAGTCGTTGAAGAAGTAGGTGCCCTTGAGTTTGTTGTCGGCGTCGTTGTCGACTTCCCAGTAAACATCGGTTTGGATTTCTTCACGCGGTGCGTAAGGGCTGTCTTCGGCGAATTTCGCTGAAGCCTCGGCTTCGTCCTTTTTTTCTTGGTCGATCTTTTGGGCGAGCGCCTCGGTTAAAGTACCGTCGGCGAGCAATTGAGACTTAATTAGATTAATCGGATCTTTGGTGCGCTTATATTCCTCGATCTCTTCCTTGGTTCGGTATTTCTCGTGGTTGGCGTCGGCGACGGAGTGGCCGCGATAGCGGTAGGTCCGGATTTCGAGAAGGAACGGCTTCATCTCTTCGCGAGCACGCTTCATTGCACGATTGGCGACTTCCCGAACTTCAAAGACGTCGTGGCCGTCGCAAACTTCCCAGGCGATGTCGAAGCCATCTGCGCGGTGTGCGAGGTTTTCTTGTGCGGAGGAGCGTTTGAGGCTGGTACCCATCGAGTACCCGTTATTCTCGATCACGAACACAACGGGGATATTCCAGAGGGAAACCAGGTTGAGCGTCTCCATGAAGGAACCTTGATTGACTGCGCCGTCTCCGAGGAAAGCCATCGCACAGCCCTTTAGGCCTTTGTATTTGAGTGCGAACGCGAGTCCCGCGCCAAGCGGCGTCTGGCCAGCGACGATTCCATGGCCGCCCCAGTAATTCTTGTCTGGAGCGAAAAAGTGCATCGACCCACCTTTGCCCTTCGAGCAGCCGGTGTATTTGCCATACATCTCAGCCATACACTCATTCATCGACATCCCAACTGCCAAGGCGTGTCCGTGGTCGCGATAGGCGGTGATGATGTGGTCGTTCTCTTCCATGAGGGAAACGATTCCAGAGGCGACGGCTTCTTGACCAATGTAGAGATGCAGGAATCCTCCGATCTTACCTTGGTTGTAGGCGCGTAGCGAGCGTTCCTCGAAGCGTCGAATCCCTACGATCATACGATAGAGCTCGAGCTTACCTTCTTTGGAAAGCTTCTTGT
>CAZIMR010000008.1:0-12720 GCA_964540215.1 uncultured Puniceicoccaceae bacterium | reverse complement strand
TCGTTCATCTGCAAGATTGCGACTTTGATGCCCTTTGGTATCGCGGCGATCACGGCACGCACGGCGGCTTTAGCGCGCAGCCATTTTGTGGCATTGGTCCCGCCGCGGGTACGGATGATTTCGAGGGCGCTGTTAGCATCTATGGCGAGCATACTGCCTGAGTTTTCGAGTAAAATAATAGCACGTGGCCCCCTTAGGCGCAGCCCGGATAAGTAGCTCTGGTCAGCGGATGGACGATCGAGTCCTGCCACAGCATCAACGGTTTCAGTCTTGGTCTCGAGTGTGGCAAGTGCCTCGGTTTGATCCTGGATGGCTTTAGCGAGGCGCTCTTGCTCGGCGGCAAGTTCGTCAACGCTGGTGGCATTGGCATCAGGTTGTGGATCAAGCGCGGCGATGTCTTTTTCGAGAGATTTTTGCTTCGCTTCGGCTTCTTCAATTGCTTGTTGAAGGGTCTCTTCGGCGGCGAGGGATTGAGTGGCTTCTTCTTGCGAGTCCATGATCTGGCTCTTTGCAGTCAGAATAAAAAGCAATAATACGGCACCGAAACCGCAACAGATGCAGTCGATGAACGACAGTGCGGAGCTTTGTGCGTCTCGGCGTTTCATTGAAGCAATGTCTAATTAAAATGAGTGGAACTTACCCTAATTGAGAGTGCTGACTTCTTGACCGCCGGGCCCGTCTGGAGTATTTTCAATCTTGATCTCGCTTTCGCCATTCGCTTGGTCGCGGTCGTAGAGTTTATCGATGATTTGTTCACGGCAGAAGGTTTGAACGCGCAGAATAAGGCCTTCCTGGCCGCTTTGCAGTAGGTGGATCAGCAGCATCAGTACGATACTGATGATCAGAGCGACGAGGGTTGAGTTGAAGGCGACGCCGAGCGCGTTGGTGACGCCGGAGATGTCGCCTTGCAGGGCTTCGTCCGCACGGTGCAGGGCGACGCCGATGCCGCGGACAGTGCCGATAAAACCGATGGATGGGATTGCCCAAACCAGATAACGAAGCATGGACAGTTCGCTTTCCTGTTGTTCGGAAGCGACTTCGAGCCGGCCCATAATGGTCTCGGTGGTTTCTGGGACGTTACCTGTCATGTGGTAGCGCTCTAGGCCACGAGCCATGACGTAGGGGAGAATTTTATTTTTAAGATCGGGGTGTGCGCTCTTTTGGTCGATTTCGTCAGAGAGCTTACCTGCGCGTTCGCGGGAGATACTGCGTGAGCCGCTGAGTAGATCGACTTCTGGTTCTGCGTCGATACCTTCACTCTCAGGTGCGAAGCGTCCGAGCACGGTCGCTTCGGAGTGAACCAATATAAACTTATAGGCAAGGATCATAAGGCCCCAGAGGAAGAGTGAGAGGCAGATTTGTTGCTCGTAATCTTTAAGAATTATGAAGATCCCTGAGGATGAGCTAGCACCCTCGAGGCCATAGCTTTGCGCGAGTGCGGCTTTATCAGCGGCTGGTCGGATCAATCCGCCGTAGAGTACACCGACGAAAATAAAGGAGGCGATCAGGCCGAGGCTGAAAATGAGGCCTTTGACCGAGAAGAGGCCGCGTTCAGGATTTCGTAAATTCATAGGTGTTGGATTGTGTATGGGAGATCGCGGCGGGCTATCTAGGCAATCGATCAAGAAATTGGTGATTTCGGAGTCGTATCAACTATGCATGTGGCTGTATATACCTACGCATCCTGCGATTTATTCTAGATATTGCAATTTCCTTACTAAATAATAGCGTCCAATTATGTTTAAAGCTACATTCACTCCTTTTTTCTTATGCGCTGCGTTACTTTTTAGCGGATGTTCATCTTCCAATAGTGGCAATGCCGGGCGTAATGTCGGCGTGGCCGCGGGTGCGATTCTGGGCGCTGTAATTGGGGCTCAGCTCGGTGACGGTAGTGGGGTGAATGTGGCTGCGGGTGCAGCAGTGGGTGCTACACTGGGTGGCCTTGGTGGTAGCAAGTATGACAAGAACCAGGAGGAGCTTGAAGCGGCTGAAGCTCAGCGGCAGTATGAGTACGACCAAGAAGCACAAGCTCAGGTGAATCTTGAAGAAGAAATCCAGGCCTTGGAGGCGAAAAAAGTGCGTGATGAGATTGCGCGCAATTCGACCACATCGGATGTCAGCGCGGCAGAGCGTGAGGCAGCTCGTCTCGAAGCAGAATTGGCCGTGAAGAAAAAGGCCTATGAGGATTCTCAAGCGCGAGCGAAACGTATTCAAGAAGCACAGGCGCGCGTTGCTAAAGCTCAAGAAGAGCTCGCCGAAATGGAGCGTCAGGCTAACGGCGGCTAATCATCTGTAGTTCCTGGTTCGAAACTGCTGGCTTTTGTTTCTAGATTGATACCTCTTTGCAGCGTTACTTTTTAATGTATTTTTCTATTTTAATCGACTTTATAGCATATCAAATTTCCTAACCTAGGCCTTTTCTCAAATGATATATAATACGAAATCATCGCAAAATGTTAATATCCTAGGAGAATTAATCTCCAAGCGATTTCTGTTTTTCATAGTTGGGACAGTATTGATCGTCATTGGAGCTGTCGCCGGATTGGTGTATTATTTTTTACTGGCTGGCAGTGCGCTACCGGTTCCAATACCTGTTGCGCCGACTGCAATCGTGGCCGAACCGAAAGCCAGCTCCCATGACAACCAGCCAAATGGAAAAGTGCCGCCGGAGTCTCCATTGGTGACCCTGTTGGAGGAACATTTAGAGGTTACACAGCTTAAAGACATAGAATCTTTGATTGTACATGGCATGACAACGTGCGCTGATGCGACCTCCGAATTGATAATTATGGCGCGTCGCCCCAATCTGTATACATTAAAAAAAGGTGCTGGAAGAGAGTCTGCTTTCCAGTTTGGTTATAACGGGGAGCAGGGATGGATTAAGCCGCCTGAGATGCTGAATTTAAATAGAGAAATCGCCGAGTTCTACATGCGGGTTCGTTTGTTTGAGAGTTCGTTCGTGCACCTAGCATGGAGCTACCTATCTGAAAAGGCCCTTATTTATGGGCTAGATTCGGTGTTGGAGCGTTTGCCTGACGAGCAATGGCAGGGGCGCGCTTGTGCGCTGATCGTGAGTCGTGGGCTATTGCCGTTCGCTATTTATCATTATATCGATCTGGAGAGCCGCGAAGAAGTTTATCGCCGGGCTCAAGTTCTGAGGGGGACAGATTTGGTGAGTCTAGAAATATACTTTTCGTCGTCTGAAGCCGCGGCATCTCCTCGCCTGCCAATGGGCTATGCACTGTACATTGATGGTACGTTAAATGATAATGTAACCTACACTAAAATTCGGCGGAATCGTATGTTATTTGAGTCGCTGTTCAGTATCCCTGTAGATGCAACTACCACGGGCTTATCGTCCCGTCGTTCGCCCACCGATTAAGCCTTTCGCTTGCTTGGTCAGCGATGAGGCTACCTTAGCATTCGCGGCGATTCTTATCTTTACCAAATGCACTGCGCCAGTAACGCCAGGGTAAGTACAATAGGCAGATAAAAAAGATCTGGCTGGCGGCAAAACCGATTGTCCACCAGAAGCCACTGCTGGTAAATCCATAGGCATGTAGGCCGACGCCGAGTAGGTTGGTGCCGAACCACGACCATACAGTCACGATACTACCACAAATCGCCAAAGCCATGAGGCCGCGCTCTTTCACAATCCCGCCCCAGCGTGCGTGTAACACGATGGCACCCATGATCACGATCATCAGCGCGCCGTTTTCTTTCGGATCCCAGCCCCAGAAGCGACCCCAGGATTGGTCGGCCCAGATGCCGCCGAGAATGGTGCCGACGAGGCTAAATAACGTGGCAAAGCAGGTGATCCCATACACCATACTGACGATGGATTTGGCCGACTCTTTGCTGAAGTGCTTGGAAAATAACCCAAGCACAGTGAAGATCAGTGCAAGTGCGCCGGCAAAGAACATCGCGGAGTAACCGAATGTAATGACGGTGACGTGCGTCGCTAGCCAGAAGTTGGAGTCGAGCACTGCGCGCATCATTTCAAGTGTGTCGCCACTCATGGATAGGTGGTGCGCAATGATGAGCGTGCAAAACCCGACCAGCGAAGCCATCGCCGCGCCGACGCCGTTTTTATAGAACTTTTCAAGGATCACACCGAGTAGCACGGCACCCCAGCCGACGAACACCGCAGAAGAGTAGAGATTCGTCACAAAAACACCGTAGCGCTCTTGGATGTACATGCGAGCGACTAGCCCTAAGGTATGCACGGTAAAGGCCAGCAATAGCACCCAGAATGCCGCCTTGGCAAGCGGTGCCGACCAGCGCAGCCATGAGATGCAGACGGTCAGGAAGATCAGCAGGTAGAGCTGCATCGAAAGGTAGAACGGCTGGGCTTGATTGAAGACGCGTTCGAAATGCACACGATCAATATCGTTCGGGAATTCACCGATAAAGCGTTGGCGTAATTCTTCGACGGTTTTGTTGAACATGTCGGCTTGATCTAGCCGATATGCCATCGTCAGGCTGGCGTAGCTGGTGACGTAAGGGCTGAGGTCATCGCCACGCATCACGTCGAGTAATTCCAAACCGATATTTTTCCAGTCGTCGAGTGGATCGACGGGTGCGATTGGCGGCACGACGCGTAAATAGGCGGTTTTCGAAAGTTTTAAATAATCGTCGCCAAATTGAATGAATCGGCTGAGCAATTCGGCATCGTAGTCCTCACCCGCTTGTTGTTGACGCAGCGCCACGAGTCCTGGTGCGATACTGCTGATGTAGCTCTGATATTCATCGACGAGTCGGTCCAGTCGCTCAGGGGTGCCAACTGGATGCAGTGAGTGCATTACCCGGTGGTAGAGCGTGAGGCCGTCGTTCAGATCGGCGATTTGTTGCTCGTAGGGACTACGTTTTTTCGGTTCAGGGTTGATTTCCTTATAGAGCCGTAGGATCTCATCAAAGTGCGGCAGAAGATCATTGAAGGCGTAGTGACGCTGGCCTTTTTGTGCGAGACCTGCGATACCAAGATCGTCTGGAAACTCGATTTTGAAGACGCGATAGGTGTCGGCCACTTCAGGGCGCATGGTCAGATCCATGAACCATTCGATCGGACTGAGTGTTACGCCTTCGGGGGTGACGACTTTTTGACGTGCAGCAAGCACGAGCAGTGTGTTACGCGCAACCGAGTCGAGCGGTTTGATGCGGCCACCGACTTGCACCGGCAGTTCGGAGAAGCTGGCGACATCAAAGTCCGAGGTATTGGTGGCTGGCTTGAATCCCGATGCGACGATGAGCGCAGCGATAATCAGGATCAGAGTGAAAGCGAATTTCTTCATTAGGCGGTAGCGCGTTTTTTGAGGAATTTAAAGAAATGCATGCCGAACTGAACGAGCATGCCGACTCCCATTAGTAGTACGCTGACGTAGGGCAGGATCCAGCCTGGATTCCGCACGACTTGGAAGATCGAGGTGCGGTCGTCATTGGCGAAAGAGGCTTGATAAAAGGTCAGGCCTTCGTAGCGCAGTGGGTGATTCATATAGATCAGCGCTTTTTGATTTTTGGTGGTATCGCTGTGGCGCACCATCACTTCACTGGAGTAGTTGAAGGGGATTTCGGTGCCAGGATATTTCTCGTGGGAGAAATCGACCAACTCGACTGCGAATGGATAATAGTGGCGCTTCAGTCGGAGGACAATCTCCCAGCTTTGTTCGCCAAGAGTCACCATTTGCGGTGGGAAGCGATCGTCGATGACATTCGAAACCAACCAGATGCCGAGTGAACCCTCGGGGCTGAGCACTTCGACGTAAGCAGTGGCGGTGTTGATCTGATTCTCCGCATATGTAACCGCAGTCGGTGTGACGACGACGTTCATCTTAACTGCGACACCTTGGTTGGCGGGAGACTCGACTGGTGCGGCACCCTCTTGGGAACGGCCGATTTGTGCGTTCGGATAGTAACTGACGGTGCGGATGGTCAGCGGACTCTCTGGCACGGCGACTGTTTTACCTGGTTTTAGCAGTGCGATGGGAATGCTATGCACAGTGTCGAAATCGGCGTGCATCCGGTCAATCAACACGAGCTCGTTGTCGCGATATTCTTGAGAGTAGTGACTGCTTGCGCCTTCATCGACGGACATTTGGCTCTCTTCAGAGAGCAGGTCGGTTAGTAACTCGCTAATAAGTAGCAAGATCAGTCCGATGTGGATCAGGAAGATGCCGGCTTTCTTAGCGCTAAATTTAAATCGAGTGATGTGGGCGGCGAGGAGGTTGATTAGCAGCATGCCGCCGAGCAGGTAGCCACCGGGCATCGGAATGCGCAGCCAGTAGAGCTGATCGTATGCGATCCATGCTTCGGGATAAGCCCAGATCGCCAGAACGCTTTCGAAGTAGTCTTTCTGTGTTTTCCAGATGCCAGTTTCGACTTGTGCGAGTGTGCCAAAGAAAATCAGCACCATGGACAAAGCGAGCAGGACGACGGTGAGCCGTAGGGATGCAAAGAATTGAAGCAGCGCTTTCATGGTTTAGTGAGCGTGATCTTCGAGGACGATGGAATCGAGGAATTGCTTCATCGATGCTTCGTTGGCAAGTACGGTGGCAGTGTCGCCAAGCATTTTGACAAACCAAGTGCTGCCATGAAAGGGGAGGAGTGCGCCGAGGATGCTTTGGGTTTCGCCTTCTAGGCGTACGTAGAGTCCGCGGTGCCCTGAAATGTTATAATCAATAGTGTAAGCCGGCAAGTCTTCGGCTGTGGCTGCTTCGAGGCCGACCTGACCGCGCCAGCGGTTGATGTTGGCGAGGCGTCCGCCGACATCGCCAGGGAATGTGAGGATGGTTATTTCGGCGCTGCCAGTGTCAGCGGTGACTTTGAGGGTTGCTTTGCGGATGCCGCTGGCGGCGATTTTTTGCCAGCCTTCAGGAGTGATGAAGTCGACCTCGCCAGCTGCGTTGGCCGCTTGTTGCATGCCGGGAAGCACATTCATCTTACTTGGAGCGCTCGTTTCTGGCGTGGTTACTGCTGCCATCGTTGGTATCGTGTCGGCGCGTTGCTCCTTCGGGATTTGGTAGGACACGGGTTGCGCTTGATCACAAGCACTCAAGCAGAGTAGTGCGATGCCGGCCAACATAAGTGGCAGGCGTTGAAGGTTATGGTGTTGGATGCGCGAAGTCATAGTGGACGTAAAGAGGTGCAAGTAAGTCTTGATTTAGTCAACTCTACGAACATTTCTATTCTTCAGGCTAATCGCAATGATTAGCCTGGCGCGGAAATGCAACGGCCGTGCGAAATCGAGAAGCCGCCTAGTTGTTAAAGCGGAAGAGTGTCACGTCGCCGTCTTTAAATTCGTATTCTTTGCCTTCGAGTCGGTATTTGCCAGCTTCGCGTGCTTTGGCGACGTTGCCTGCTTCGATCAAATCGTCGTAAGCGACCACTTCGGCTTTAATGAAGCCTGATTCAAAGTCGGTATGGATGACGCCAGCACATTGCGGAGCTTTCATGCCTTTTTTAAAAGTCCATGCACGCACTTCTTGTACGCCCGCAGTGAAGTAGGAGGCGAGGCCGAGCAGATCGTAGGTCGCACGAATAAGGAGCGAGACGCCAGAATCCTGTACGCCGAGTGATTCGAGATATTCTGAGGCCTCTTCGTCATCAAAGTCGATTAGCTCGGCTTCGACGGAGGCTGAAACGACGCAAGTGCCTGCACCGTGGTGCTCATGGGCAAATTTCTCGACGGCGGTGACGTAGGCATTGCCCGAGTAGTCGGCGAGGTCTGATTCAGCAACATTACAGGCATAGAGCACTGGTTTTGCTGAAAGTAGGCAGAGGCGCTTGAGTGCGGCTTGTTCGTCGTCCGATAAGTCGAGCGTGATCGCGGGCTTGGTCTCGTTCAGGTGTGGCAGCAAGCGCTCGATGAGCGCGACGTTTTCGGCGGCCTCTTTATCGCCACCGCGCGCTTTCTTTACGAGCTTATCTTGTTGGCCTTCAAGTGAGGTGATGTCGGCGAGGATGAGCTCAGTGTTGATCACTTCGATATCACGCAGTGGGTCAATGCCGGACAAGGTGTGGATGATGTCGTCATCGTCGAAACAACGCACGACGTGCACGATGGCATCGACCTCGCGGATATTGGCGAGGAACTTGTTGCCCAAGCCTTCCCCCTTACTCGCGCCAGCGACGAGGCCGGCGATGTCGACGAACTCAATCGCCGCAGGGATGACCTTATTTGTCTTGGAGATCTCACGCAGAGGCTCCAGGCGCCTGTCCGGCACTTGAACGACGCCCACATTCGGGTCGATCGTGCAAAACGGATAGTTTGCCGACTCCGCCTTACGTGTGCGCGTAAGAGCGTTGAACAGTGTACTTTTGCCCACATTGGGGAGACCTACGATACCAGCTTGAAGCATAATTGTGAGAAAATGCGAAGGGGCCGCTCGGGTGCAATATTAAAGCGTCAGTGACTGTTCCGCGCAGATGTGGTTGAATTCACTGTGATATTAATTATATCTTATAAATAATATGAGTCCTCAATCCAGTCGGAAACCAGAGAGCAACAACAAGCTCACCAGCCAAACGGCAATAAAGGCCTTGCGGCGTAAATTGCCGGGACGTGTCTTTGTAGATAAAAAAAGTTGCTTCGTTGCTTCGTTAGATAACCTACGTCTTTCGTTTTTGCCTGATGCGGTGGTAAAAGTTCAATCCGCTACCGAAGTTGGCGCGGTGCTCAAGCTCGCCTATAAGTATGCGATCCCGGTGACTGCCCGTGGTGCAGGTTCGTCTGCGACAGGTTCGACTGTGCCGCTGCACGGAGGTTGGGTCTTGGATGTGTCGGCACTTAATGACATCAAGATTGATACGGTGTCTCGCATGGTGACGGTCGGAGCGGGAGCGGTTACTGCCGAAATACAGGCTCAAGTCGACGCAGTGGATCTGTTTTATCCGCCAGACCCGTCGTCGAAGAAATACTCTACTATTGGCGGCAATATCGCCTGCAATGCAGGTGGCCTAAGGTGCGTGAAGTATGGTGTGACCCGTGACTATGTACTCGGTCTCGAAGGCTTTTATGCCGATGGCAGTCCTTTCAAGCTAGGCCTCGCACTCAAGAAATATGTGTCGGGCCTGAACCTTCGGGATTTGTTGATTGGCTCTGAGGGGACTCTGGGGTTGATCACTGCTGCGACATTGAAGCTTATCCCAAAACCGCAGAAGCGCTGGACCGGCATGTTCGCCTTCAAGTCTGAAGCGGCTGCACTGAAGGCTGTGGTGGCCCTATTTGATGCTGGGCTCAATCCGTCGATTCTCGAATTCCTCGATCGTCAATCCGTGGCGTGTGCGGAGCGCTATACCGGTAATTTAATTTTTGATGATTGTCCGCGTGCTTCGATTCTGTTGATCGAAATGGATGGGCGTCCATCAGAAGTGCGTGAGCAACGCACCCGATTATTAGAGTTTATGGAGAGCCGTGCGCTGGCGCATCGTGAGGCTCGCACTGATGCAAAAGCCGAAGCCCTGTGGCAGGTGCGGCGCACCTGTTCGCAATCAATGTTCTCTATTGCAGATACCAAACTAAACGAAGACGTAGTGGTGCCGATTCAAAAGCAAGCAGAGCTTATTCGATATACGATCGCGTTAAAGAAAGAGATCGGCTTGGCTACGCCGACTTTCGGCCACGCTGGTGATGGCAATTTACATGTACATATTATGTATGATCGCGCAAATGCTGAAGACGCAGTCAAGGCAAAGCTAGGCATCAAAAAGCTCATGCAGAAAGTGGTCGATCTCGGCGGCGTCATTACCGGCGAGCATGGAGTGGGCTTGGCGAAAGCACCGTTCATGGAACTGCAACACAGCAAGGCTGAGATCGCGGCGATGCGAGCGGTAAAAGATGCGCTCGACCCGAAGGGAATTCTCAATCCTGGTAAGATCTTTGAGCCTTTCGAGGTCTGGGATCACACACCCGTGCAGGTGAAGTTGCCTTGGGACCATCGCTAGGGTGTAGATTGAAGCGACTGGGTTGATCTCGTGGGACTGGTTATTTCAATGTGCTCACTTGACCTGTGAGAGCGAGCACGCAAGTTAGAGCGCATGTTGGATCCAATCGAAGCTCTTAAACAATATATTCGTTTTCCCTCGGTTTCGACCGACCCCGCGTATGCGGATGGGATGCAGTGCGCGCGTGAATATGCCACTGGTCTGCTACAGGAAATTGGCTTTACAGTCGAGGTAGTCGAGACCGCGCTGCACCCAATTCTTCTTGCGGAACGTTTCGGTGATCCGGCGTGGCCGCATATTGCAATCTACGGGCACTACGATGTGCAACCTGCCGATCCGTTTGAGCTCTGGTCCAGTGAACCATTTGAACCCGAGGTCCGTGAGGGGCGTATTTATGGTCGTGGCACTGCTGATAACAAGGGCCCGACAATCGTTCATATGTCGGCACTTGCCCGTGTGTTGGCGAAGCATCCAGATCTGCCACTGAACATCACTTATGTGATCGAAGGGGAGGAAGAGATTGGCAGCCCGAGCATGCCGAAGTTCTTTGATTCGTATGCCGAGCGGATCTCTAAGGCAGACTTTATTCTTGTCTCTGATACCGGTAGTCCGAATCCGGAACAGCTGGTAATTACCACCGCGTTGCGTGGTCTAGTTGATTTGGAAATTAAAGTGCGCGGGCCAAAGAGTGATTTGCATTCGGGTATCCATGGCGGCGCGGTCTATAATCCCTTGCAAGCGTTGATGGAAATTTGCGCGGGGCTGCACAATCCCGATGGCAGTGTAAATGTGCCTGGGTTTTATGACGACGTACTACCAGTTTTAGAGTGGGAACGTGAAGAATTAAAACGCTACCCAGAAACCGTCGAGAGCTATCAGGCGATGCTCGATGTGCCGGCATTTTACCCAGCTAACGGCCTCTCGCCGCTCGAAGCCGTGCGCTTTGGGCCGACCCTTGAATTTAATGGTATCGGCGGCGGCTATCAGGGCGAAGGCTCGAAGACTGTGATCGCCAGCGAGGCATTTGCTAAGGTCACTTGCCGTTTAGTTGCGAATCAAGATCCGCACAAGATACAAGACCAAGTCGTCACTGCGATCGAAGCGCTGTGCCCTGCAGGGGTGACGCTTAAAGTGCGTCGCGGCCCAGTGGCTGAGGCCTATCTGGCGGTGCCGCCAGATCGCCCAAATACACCGGAAAATCAACCGGAAGCCTTGGCACGTGCGTTCAAATCTGCGGACCGTGCGATTGAGCAATGCTTCGGTAATGCACCGATTTATTTGCGCGAGGGGGGCAGTATTCCAGTGATTGCTGATTTTAATAAACGCGCGGGATTGGATGCCTTGATGATTGGGTTGTTTACGCCGATTGATAATTTGCACGCTCCAGACGAGGGCTTCGATCTCAAGCTGATGGAAAATGCGATCACCGTCTTTGAGCAAATCTTCTGCGACATCGCAGGTGTATGAGGGCGATTGCGTCGTCTCAATTAAGGTCGTGTAGCTTTACCAGTTTGGTGGAATCAGTGAGCCTCTGGAAATTTACGCTTGAGCAGAGGTTCATTTTTTCGCCTAGGCGCCTCTTTATTTAAAGAATGCCACTAGTTGTACCATCCAGAAAGTCCGCTCGCGCTGAGCCGCAGTGCTCAATTGTGGATTGACTCTTTTGCTCTGAATTTAGAACTCTGTTGCCATGAAATACATCAGCACACGTGGCCAAGTGCCTCCTGTTTCTTTTTCGACAGCGATTGCCGAAGGGCTAGCACCTGACGGAGGCTTGTATCTGCCCGCGACACTACCCGACCTAGCGCCTTTTCTTAAAGACTGGGAACTGCTCAACTATGCTCAACTGTGCGGAGCTTTTATGGCGGTGTTTGCCACTGACATCGGCCGTGCTGAGTTGCAGGGTATCGTCGAGCGCTCATATACAAAGTTTGATCATGCGGATATCGCACCAATTCAGAAACTGAGCGACGATCTGTTCGTTCTAGAGTTGTTTCATGGGCCGACTCTGGCGTTTAAGGACTTTGCCCTGCAATTTCTAGGTAATCTTTACGAAGCGCAGATCGCTCGCACGGGAAATCCGATCTCTGTGCTGGGGGCAACCTCTGGCGATACCGGCGCGGCGGCGATTCACGGGCTACTTGGTAAGACTGGGGTGAAGACTTTTATCCTATATCCTGATGGCCGTGTGTCACCACTACAAGAGCGCCAGATGACTTGCACTGGTGCGGATAATGTCTTTCCTTTGGCGATCAAGGGCAGCTTTGATGACGCGCAGGCGGCGATGAAGACTGTATTCGAGGATCGTGCGTTTGCGGCTGAAGTCGGTCTCTCTGCGGTTAATTCGATCAACCTTGCTCGGATCTTGGCGCAGTGCGTGTATTATCTCTCTGCCTTCTTCCGCTTACCAGCGGAAATCCGAGAGGACGTTACTTTCGTGGTTCCGACCGGTAATTTTGGTAATGTCTTAGCAGGTTGGTTGGTGCAGCGCATGGGTGTGCCGATCAAAGGTTTCCGCGTGGCGACTAATCAAAACGATATTCTACACCGACTCTTCAAAACCGGCATTTACCAACTGGATGAGGTCGCACCCAGCTTGGCTCCGTCGATGGACACTCAGGTCGCTTCCAATTTTGAGCGCTTCCTATACTATGCGGAAGATTGCGATCCGGCTAAGGTACGTGAAGTGATCAGCACGTTTAAGCAAACGGGAAAATACGTGTTTGAAGACTTTAAGTCGGACGGCATTAGCAGCTCACGCACCAACGACGCTGAGATTGG
>CAZIMR010000007.1:0-13007 GCA_964540215.1 uncultured Puniceicoccaceae bacterium | reverse complement strand
TTCCCTGAGCTTCTTGAGCTCATCCACTGTGGCTGCTGTAGGCTCGATAATGTCGATCAAGCGCTTGTGCGTCCGGACTTCGAATTGGTCCATGGACTTCTTATTAACGTGCGGCGAACGGTTCACTGTGAGCTTGCCGATGTGAGTCGGAAGCGGCACAGGGCCGGAAACGCGTGCGCCTGAGCGCTTTGCTGTTTCAACGATGTCTGTTGCAGACTGGTCGATGACGCGATAATCGAAGCCTTGCAGGCTGATACGGATACGTGGTGAGCTCATATATTGTATTTGGTTTAGATTTTACTTATGTGATGTTTAAAACGGAAGAAGATTAAGAGTAGGATTACGAGTCAGATTAAGGCTCAAAAATACCGACGGCTAATATCTCCCACGAGTTGACGTTTCTAGAATTGTATTCACTACGTTCGACGGCACCTCTTCAAAACGCTCGGGCTCCATACTAAAGGAAGCACGGCCCTTGCTCAATGAACGCATGATCGTCGAATAGCCGAACATCTCCACTAAGGGAACGAGGGCCGAAATTGATATAAACGAGGGCTTCGCATTGATTTTCTGGATCTGCCCGCGGCGGCGATTCAAGTCGCCCATGATATCCCCCTGATAGTCTTCGGGGGTTTCGACTTCCACATGCATGAGCGGCTCCAACAAGATTGGACCTGCTGCAAGCATCGCTTCACGAAAGGCAAATATACCTGCCATTTTGAATGCGATTTCAGAGGAATCGACTTCATGGAATGAACCGTCGAAAAGTGTTACTTTGATATCTACCACTGGATAGCCCGCGACCGTGCCATTGCAGGTCGCCTCTTTAATGCCATCCATTGCTGGCTTGATAAATTCTTTGGGAATGACGCCACCGACAGTTTTGTCGATCACTTCAACACCTGCGCCACGCTCTAGCGGTTGGACCTTAATACGAACGTGGCCATACTGCCCCTTTCCTCCGGACTGGCGGACGAACTTGCCATCCCCCTCAGCGTTGGCGGTAACAGTTTCGCGATAAGCAATCTGTGGACGACCGGCTTCGGCTCCCACTTTAAATTCGCGAAACAGCCGGTCTCTAATAATTTCTAGATGCAGCTCCCCCATTCCGGCGATCAATGTCTGACCAGTTTCTTCGTCGGCGCTAACCACGAATGTCGGATCTTCTTCGGCTAGGCGTTGAAGCCCCAGCGCCATCTTCTCCTGGTCGGCAGTGGTCTTTGGCTCGATTGACATCGAGATCACTGGCTCTGGGAATGTCGGTGGCTCGATGCGCACATCATAACCCTTGGTGCAAAGTGTATCACCCGTCACGACATCACGCGCACCTACCAACGCGCAGATATCACCAGAATATGCAGTGTCAATATCCTCGCGGGCATCAGCCTTCATAACGAGGAGACGGGAAATGCGTTCGACTTTACCTGTGCGCGAATTGTGTAGCACAGAGCCTTTAGAAATTGAACCGGAGTAAACTCGGAAAAACACCAGCTTACCGACGTAGCCATCGTTCATCAGCTTAAACGCAAGGCCTGTCAGCTTTGCATTGTCGTCTGGTTTGATCTCAACCGGACGCCCCTTCGAGTCTTCGCCTTCCATCGGCGGCACATCCAATGGCGATGGTAAATAGTTAACGACTGACTCAAGCACAGATTGTACACCCTTATTCTTGAATGCGCTACCTGGCATGACGCCACAGAAACCGAGCGAGATCGTGGCAGTCCGGATGGCAGCACGAATATCGTCGGCAGTCAGCTCCTGACCTTCGAGATATTTATCAGCGAGGCCTTCGTCAAAGTCAGCGAGTGCTTCAATCAGCTTTTCGCGATACTCCTCAGCCTGATCGACATAGTCGGCTGGAATGTCAGTCACCTCGACTGTCATACCCGACTCATCAGCTGGATCATAAAGTGTCGCTTGCATGGAAGCGAGGTCGATGAGTCCCTTAAAGTCTTCTTCAGCTCCAATCGGAATGAAGATCGGATGTGCATTGGCGCCCAAGCGCTCACGCATGGTCTCAATTGCAGCGAAATAGTCCGCTCCGGTGCGGTCCATCTTATTGACGAATGCAATGCGCGGCACATTGTATTTGGTCATTTGTCGCCAGACCGTTTCGGACTGCGGTTGGACGCCGGCGACGGCGCAAAATACGCCGATTGCCCCGTCTAACACGCGAAGTGAACGCTCCACTTCGGCGGTAAAATCGACGTGTCCTGGAGTGTCGATAATATTGATCTGGTTCTGAATGCCGGCATAAGAGCCACACTGATTCGTCCAGTTACATGAAATTGCGGCGGAGGTAATTGTAATACCTCGCTCGCGTTCTTGATCCATCCAGTCCGTGACCGCGCTCCCTTCATGAACTTCGCCCATCTTATGGACGACGCCCGTATAGAAGAGGATACGCTCGGTCGTGGTGGTTTTGCCCGCGTCAATATGTGCAACTATGCCGATATTACGCGTATGCTCCAAGGGGAACTTACGCTTCGACGAGTTTACACTGGCTGACATAGTAGCGGACATTAAAATGGACTGGAAAAGAACGGGGGGTGAAGCAGGAACTGAAACTACCAGCGCAGGTGAGCAAATGCGCGATTTGCTTGAGCCATGCGGTGTGTTTCTTCCTTCTTCTTAACGATCGCGCCGGTGTTGTTGTAGGCATCGACGATCTCGTCAGCAAGTGCTTCGTTCATAGGAACGCCCTTGCGCTTGCGAGCAGCTCCGACCATCCAACGGAAGGCGAGGCTCTGCTGGCGCTCAAAAGATACTTCAACCGGCACTTGGTATGTCGCACCACCTACGCGGCGGCTCTTCACTTCAAGCTTAGGACGAACATTCTCAAGTGCTCCCATGATCAAATCGACTGGATCACCCTTGCCAACTTTTTCGCTTACACGCTCGAAAGCGCTGTATACGATACGTTGAGCAACAGTGCGCTTACCGCGCTCCATAATCATGTTAACGAGAGTGGTAACCACTACGCTATTATGGCGTGGGTCTGGAATTAAAGGGCGTTTAACGGCTTGTCTACGACGTGACATAATAAAATACGTTTAATGATTAATCCGTTACTTAGCGTCCTTAGGACGCTTAACACCGTATTTAGAACGGCTACGGCGGCGTTTTTCAACACCAACACAGTCAAGTGTGCCACGCACGATGCGGTAACGAACACCAGGAAGATCCTTCACACGACCACCGCGAACTAGGACGATGCTGTGCTCCTGAAGATTGTGGCCTTCATCAGGAATGTAAGCGATGACTTCGATTCCATTAGTAAGACGAACCTTTGCCACCTTACGGATAGCGGAATTCGGCTTTTTAGGTGTACGTGTCATGACTTGGACACAGACGCCGCGGCGGAAAGGATTAGCGCGAAGTGCAGGTGACTTCGTCTTCTCCTTCTGCACAATACGCGGATTGCGGACGAGTTGATTAATTGTAGGCATTGAAAATTTGAATCGCTGGATTTTGAGAAAGACGGCGAAAGTAGCGCTTTGAAAAAGCTGTGCAAGAATTATTCTTGATTTTTTTCGCGATCCGGTTGGCGATTTTTTATGATTGTTTAATTGAGAGATAAAAAGAGGCGAGCGGCATTTGATCCGCCCGCCTCTGTAAAGGATTGAAACGGATTAGCTAGCCTCTTCGCTTTCAGCGGCTTCGGCAGGTGCTTCAGCAGCTTCGGTGGTTTCAGCTGCGGCTTCAGCAGCCGCTTGTTCTTCTGGAGTCGGTTCTGGAGTCGGCTCTGGAGCTGGGATGGCAACGCCTTCCACTAGCTTTGCAGCTTCTTCTGGAGTCAACTGCACCGGCTCTGCACCGAGCGTGTCGATGCGGAGGTTACGGTAAACAGGCAGGCCTGTTCCAGCCGGAATGAGGTGACCCATAATGACGTTTTCCTTGAAGCCCTTGAGATTATCAACCTTGCCCAGTGTAGAAGCGTCGGTGAGAACACGTGTGGTTTCTTGGAAGGAAGCGGCAGAGATAAAGGACTCTGTCTCAAGAGACGCCTTGGTAATACCGAGGAGCACTGGCTCACCTTCAGCAGGCATGCCACCAGCATCTTCGATATGATCATTGGCGCTCATGAACATGAAGCGGTCAACTTGCTCACCCCAGAAGAAATCAGAGTCACCTGGATCGGTGATGCGGACCTTCTTGAGCATTTGCGAGATGATCACCTCAATGTGCTTATCATTAATCGAAACACCCTGGAGGCGGTAGACCTTCTGAATCTCAGCGATCAGGTAATCCTGAACAGCCGAGGGTCCGAGGATGTCGAGCACTTCGTGCGGATCGGCACCACCTTCAGTGAGGTGCTGACCACGATGGACCAAATCACCGACCTGAACGGTTAAGTGCTTACCGTGCGGAATGAGATGCGCTTCTTCTTGATCTGTTTCCGGATCAGTAACGAGGAGCTTCTTCTTGCCGCGAACAGTGCCATCCAGCGAAACGATACCATCGATCTTAGCCATTTCTGCAGCTTCCTTCGGACGGCGTGCTTCAAACAGCTCAGCAACACGCGGTAGACCACCAGTAATATCCTGCGTCTTGGACGCCTGACGTGGTGTCTTCGCAAGCATGGTGCCCGGTGCGATCTCGTCGTCTTCATTGACGGAGAGCTGCGCACCAGTCGGAATCGCATAGGTAGCGATCACCTTGCCGGCGTCGTCGATAATCTCGACTTGCGGGTTGAGGTCTTCCTTGTGCTCGATCACGACAGTCGCGATACGGCCAGTGGACTCGTCGAGCTCGCGCTTCACGGTGACCCCAGGGATCATTTCGTGGTAGCCGATACGACCAGCCTTCTCAGAGAGAATCGGAATATTGTGCGGATCCCACATGGCGAGGATGTCGCCCTTGTTGATCGAACCACCATCAGCAACGGTCAAAACCGAACCAACGATGATCTTGTAGACTTCGATTTCGCGATCGTCTTCATCCAGAATCTGGACGGAGCCAGTCTTGTTGAGAACGATGTTTGCGCCATCAGCAGTCTGCACGATGCGGAGGCCACGGTATTTAACCTTACCACCGACGCGGATCTTAATTTCAGGGTTCTTAAGCACACCACTCGCAATACCACCGATGTGGAATGTTCGCATAGTCAGCTGTGTGCCCGGCTCACCAATCGACTGAGCGGCGATGATACCAACTGCAGAACCACGTTCAACCATGGCGTTTGTCGCCGGATTGATGCCGTATTCGAGTGCAGTGATGCCGACCTTCTTACGAGTGGTGAGTGAAGAAAGAACCTTCACGCGCTCGATGCCCAGATCTTCGATCTGCTTAGCAGCTGCCTCGGTGATGAGCTCACCGTTCTTGACGAGGATCTCATCAGGACTCAGTGGGTTCTTAATATCGTTCGATGAGCAACGCCCTTCGATACGATCATACAGGCTGACAATTTCGTCGTCACCTTCGTAGATCGCATGCTTCCAGACACCGTCACGGTTGCCATCATCATATTCTTCGATGATGCAGTCCATCGCCACGTCACAGAGCTTACGAGTGAGGTAACCAGCATCCGCGGTTTTAAGAGCGGTATCGGCTAGACCCTTACGAGCACCGTGAGTCGAGATGAAGTATTCGAGAACGGATAGACCTTCACGGAAAGACGAGAGAATCGGACGTTCGATAATTTCACCAGATGGCTTGGCCATCAAACCACGAGTTCCGCATAACTGACGGACCTGTTGTTTGTTACCACGAGCACCTGAATCCATCATCAAGTAAACCGGATTCACTGAGTCCTTACCGCCATTGCTCTTCAATTCCTCGAATACAGCCTTAGCGATTTCGTCGGTGCAACCTGTCCAGATATCAATGATCTTATTGTAACGCTCACCTTCGGTGATGATACCCTTGCCATACTGGCCTTCGACTTCGTCAATACGCTTACGAGACGCAGCAACAATTGCTGGCTTGGTTGGCGGGATGATCATGTCATCGATACCGATGGAGACACCCGCACGAGTCGCAACCTTGAAGCCGACGTCCTTAAGGATGTCGAGCGTCTCAACAGTACGAACGCGGCCGACAGTCTTGTAAGTCTGAAGAATCAAATCACCCAACTTGCTCTTAGGCACTGGGAAGTTGATAAACCCTAGCTCGTTTGGCCAGATGGTGTTGAAGACCACACGACCGACCGTGGTGCGAATAATCTTCTTGGTGGTGTTACCGTAAGGTGTTTCTTCCTTACCAAAGTCAGGATTGATGTAGTTGATCCAATCGTGGTCCTTGAACGCACCATCAGCGACGGCGGTTTCCACTTCGTCAGAGCTGACGAGCATGGACAGACGCTTGCCTTCGACTGGCTTAACCGGTGGGTCAAGCGTGAGGAAGTAAGAACCTAGGACGATGTCCTGCGAAGGAGTCAAAATCGGCTTACCACTGGAAGGTGAGAAGATATTGTGCGTCGCCATCATCAGAGTCTTCGCTTCCATCACTGCTTCGAGTGATAGAGGAACGTGGACCGCCATTTGGTCACCATCGAAGTCAGCATTATAAGCGGTGCAAACGAGTGGGTGAACACGGATCGCATTACCTTCAATCAATACGGGCTCGAAGGCCTGAATGGAAAGACGGTGCAAAGTAGGCGCACGATTCAACAGAACCGGATGTCCCTTTGTGACTTCTTCAAGAATATCCCAAACTTCTGGAGACTGCTTCTCGATCATCTTACGCGCACCACGAACGGTGTGCACGAAGCCGAGCTCTTTGAGGCGGCGGATGATGAATGGCTCGAAAAGAACGAGTGCCATCTTCTTAGGAAGACCACACTGGCTGAGCTTCAGCGTAGGACCAGAAACAATCACCGAACGACCGGAGTAATCAACGCGCTTACCGAGCAGATTCTGACGGAAGCGACCTTGCTTACCTTTAAGCATGTCGGAGAGTGACTTCAGTGGGCGATTACCCGCACCAGTGACTGCACGACCGTGACGACCATTATCGAACAGCGCATCCACAGCTTCCTGCAGCATGCGCTTCTCGTTATTAATGATCACGTCTGGTGTCTTCAGTTGAAGCAGGTTCTTCAGACGATTGTTACGGTTGATCACACGACGGTAAAGGTCGTTCAAATCGGATGTAGCGAAACGGCCACCTTCAAGCGGCACCAACGGACGTAGATCTGGTGGAATGACAGGCAGGACTTCGAGAACCATCCACTCTGGACGAGTGCCGGACTCCATGAAGCCTTGAATTGTCTTCAGACGCTTGGAGAGCTTCTTCTTGATCTGCTTCGAACGAGTCGCGTGCATTTGCTCATGGAGCTCTGCAACTGTGGACTCTAGTTCAACGCGTGCCAGAGCATCGCGAACACCAGCCGCACCCATCTTTGCGACGAAGGAATCATCACCATACTCGTCCTGAGCTTGGAGATACTCCTGCTCGGTAAGGAGCTGACGCTCTTCGAGTGGAGTCTTACCCGGATCGATCACGAGATAGTTCTCGTAATAGATGACGCGCTCAAGATTACGCGCAGTGATGTCGAGGAGAAGACCGAGACGACTCGGCATGCTCTTCAAAAACCAGATGTGAGAGACTGGAACGGCGAGTTCGATATGCCCCATGCGGTCGCGACGAACGCGAGACACGGTCACTTCGACACCACAACGGTCGCAGATCACACCCTTATATTTGATACGCTTGTATTTACCACAAGCGCACTCGTAGTCACGCACAGGACCGAAGATACGCTGGCAGAAAAGACCACCTGGCTCCGGTTTGAATGTGCGGTAATTAATCGTCTCGGGGTTCTTCACCTCACCGCGGGACCATTCACGAATGGCCTCGGGGGAAGCGACAGAGATGCCGACTTGATCGAAGGACTTGGTGGCTTCATAGCCAAGAATGTCGCGTGCTACTTCAGTGCTCATTAATAAAAACCTTTTTTGAAATTTGCGTTTAAACGATACTCTTAGCAGGTCGCATCAAGCACAGTGCTCGATGTGAACTTACCGTCGGAGCTGAGACGAACGTCAAGACAGAGACTCTGAATTTCCTTCATCAAAACGTTGAACGATTGAGGCGTGCCGGCGTGCAAGCTATTGTCACCCTTAACGAGTGATTCATAGATGCGTGTTCGACCTGCAACATCATCGGATTTAACAGTGAGGAGCTCCTGCAATGTGTATGCAGCGCCGTAGGCCTCAAGTGCCCAAACTTCCATCTCTCCAAAACGCTGACCTCCATACTGCGCCTTACCACCGAGCGGTTGCTGGGTAATGAGGGAGTAAGGACCAACCGCACGAGCGTGGATCTTGGATGACACGAGGTGATTGAGCTTCAACATATACATGTATCCAACCACAACCTCTTGAGCGAGTGGCTCACCGGACTGACCATCGAAGAGAACACTCTTACCAGTCGTCGGCAGGCCTGCTTCGTCTAGATACTCGCGGACACGTGATTCACTGATGCCGTCAAACACTGGAGTCGCCACCTTGATGCCGAGCTTCTTACAAGCCCAACCGAGGTGAGTCTCTAGAACCTGTCCAACATTCATTCGAGAAGGAACACCCAGTGGGTTCAAGCAAATCTCAACTGGAGTGCCGTCTGGCAGGTGTGGCATGTCTTCTTCAGGAACAACCTTAGCGACAACACCCTTATTACCGTGACGACCAGCCATCTTATCGCCGACCTGCATCTTACATTTCTTAGCGATGTAGACCTTAACACTCTTAACAACGCCTTGATCTGCATCTTCACCAGACTCAACACCTGTGATCTTACGCTCACGGTCGTAGTCGAGCTCATCGAACTTGCCTTGGTAGTTGCTGACGATCTCCATGATCTTGATCTTCACCGGTGAAGGATCGATCTCGATGTGCTTGGAGACAGCTGCAAGGCGACGAAGTAATGTCTTCGTGATCTTGCGATTTGCAGGGATGATGATTTCATCTGTGTCGCCATTCTTGACGTCTAGAGGAATCTTTTCTCCCAACAGGATGTTAGACAGCGCTTCAGTGAGATCTTCACGGAGCTTATCACTCTGCGAGCGATACTCTTCATTGATCTTCTTAATCTGACGACGACGATCAGAAGCGGAAAGCTCTTCTGGCTCACCATCGACACGGGCCGAAACCTTGATGTCCATGATGATACCGCGAACGCCTGATGGCACCACGAGCGAAGAATCCTTCACGTCAGCCGCCTTCTCACCGAAAATCGCGCGAAGCAGTTTTTCTTCCGGAGCGAGCTCAGTTTCAGACTTCGGAGTGATCTTACCGACGAGAATATCGCCAGGCTTCACTTCCGCACCGACACGAATGACACCATCGTGGTTGAGGTCCTTGAGAGCCTCTTCACCCACATTAGGAATATCGCGTGTAATTTCTTCAGGTCCAAGCTTCGTATCACGGGCAGTTACTTCAAACTCGTCCACGTGGATCGAGGTGAAGATGTCGTCCTTAACGATCTTCTCAGAGATAAGAATCGCATCCTCGAAGTTATAACCATTCCACGGCATGAACGCCACGAGAATGTTACGGCCGATTGCAAGCTCACCGTCATCCGTAGACGCACCGTCCGCGATCACGTCGCCCTTCTTCACGGGCTGCCCCTTAGCGACGATTGGCTTCTGATTGAAGCAAGTGCCGGCATTCGAGCGCATGAACTTACGTAGGTTGTAAACGAAGATGCCCTTCTTCGCATCTGTAACCAACTCCTTCATTTTCGGAATTTCTCCATCCGAAGTCAGTACGATGCGGTTGGCGTCAACTGAAGCAATAATCCCGTCGATGTCTGCGATTTCGACTGTCTTCGAGTCGATCGCAACACGGCTTTCAATCCCGGTGCCAACAAATGGCGCCTCCGATTGAAGCAATGGCACACCTTGACGTTGCATATTCGACCCCATCAGCGCGCGATTCGCATCATCGTGCTCAAGGAACGGAATGATACCGGCAGCAACCGAGATCAGCTGCTTTGGAGATACGTCCATGTAGTTCACGTCTTTACCCTCAACTTCGAGGACCTCATCACGCTTACGGCATGTGACGCGGCCAATGAGGTTGCTCTTGTCGTCGAGTTCGGAATTCGCCTGCGCAATCATGTGCGGCTCTTCTTGGTCGGCGTTCAAGTATTCGACTTCATCAGTTACGTGACCATCCACAACCTTACGGTATGGAGTTTCAATGAAACCAAATTCATTGATGGTGGAGTAAAGTGATAACGAGTTAATCAGACCGATGTTCGGGCCTTCCGGTGTTTCAATCGGGCAAATACGACCGTAGTGAGACGGGTGTACGTCACGCACTTCGAAACCAGCACGCTCACGGTTCAAACCACCGGGTCCAAGAGCGGACAAACGACGTTTGTGTGTGAGCTCAGCAAGCGGATTAATTTGGTCCATGAACTGAGAGAGCTGACTACGCGCAAAGAAATCGCGAATAACAGTGCTCAAAGCCTTCGGATTGATCAGCTTCTGTGGAGAGATCGAGTCAACACTTTGATCATAAAGTGTCATACGCTCTTTAACGAGGCGTTCTGTGCGAGCTAGGCCGACACGACATTGGTTAGCAAGAAGCTCTCCCACTGTGCGCACCCGGCGACTTCCCAAGTGGTCAATGTCGTCGAGCATGCCGTCACCACGCTTGAGACGTGTGAGATACTTAGTCGCTTCAACTACGTCTTCAGCGCTGATCACGCGGAAGTCCAAATCGGTGTCCATCGCAAGCTTCTGATTGAGCTTGTAACGGCCCACCCGGCCCAAGTCATAACGACGTGGATCTTGAAACAGACGTTTGAGCAATGCCTTGGCATTTGCAGTTGTGGGGGGCTCACCCGGGCGAAGGCGCTTGTAGATGTCCTTAAGCGCTTCTTCTTCGTTCTGGGTCGGGTCCTTCTTGAGGCAACGAATGATGGCACCATCATCGACAGTTGTGTCAATCGTCGTGACCTTCTTCAAGCCAGCCTTTGCGAATGATCGGACAATCGTCTTAGTGAGCGGTTCAAACGCACGTGCAAGCACCACGCCCTTATCCGCATCAACGATGTCTTCGGTGAGCACGAGATTCGAAACTGAGTCACGCTTCAACGCCTCAGTGACGGTAATCTCATCCAACTCATAGAAAAGGTTAAGGATGTCTGCATCAGAACTGTAACCCATCGCACGCAGCAGTGTGGTGAGCAGGAACTTACGACGACGACGACGACGGTCGAGATAGACATACAGAAGATCGTTTTGATCGAACTGCACTTCGAGCCACGTGCCACGGTCTGGAATAATGCGGAAGGCATGTAACACCTTGCCGCTGGTGTGTACGCTTTCTTCGAAAGCGATACCAGGCGAGCGGTGTAGTTGGCTAACAATAACGCGCTCGGCGCCGTTAATGATAAAAGAACCGCGCTCGGAGATCATCGGCAATTCGCCCATGTAGATCTCTTCGTCCTTGATGTGGTCCTCTTCGCGGAGGCGAAGTTTCACATACAACGAAACAGAGTAAGTAACACCCTCGCGGATCGCTTCGATCTCCGTTTCGCGTGGCGGCGTTGCAGTATAGCTAACATATTCGAGATGGCAGCGACTGTCATAACTCTCAATGGGAAACACCTCGGAAAATACGGCTTCGAGGCCCACTTGTTTACGTTGCGTAGGAGCCAGATCCATTTGAAGGAATTCCATGAAGGAATCGATCTGATTTTCAATCAGATTGGGTGGCTGGATAACTTCCTTGAGCTTACCGAAATTAATGCGTTTTGACATAGAGCGGATGTCCGATGACGGTTAAAAAGAGTGTGAGACTAACATGTGCCGACTGATGGACGGCGAAAAGACAAAAACAGCTAGGCGAGGCTCATCCGATTTTGATGAGCTCACCTAACTGTGAAAATTGTGGGCTATTGAATATAAGCTGGGATCAGTATCCGATTACTTTAATTCGACCTTAGCACCTGCAGCTTCGAGCTTCTTCTTGATCTCTTCAGCTTCGTCCTTAGTTGCACCTTCCTTAACGGGCTTAGGTGCACCTTCAACGAGGTCCTTAGCTTCCTTCAGACCGAGGCCTGTGATAGCGCGGACTTCCTTAATGGAAGCGATCTTGTTGTCACCAGGAGCGACGAAGATGACGTCAAATTCGTCTTTTTCTTCAACAGCTTCTGCAGCAGCAGCACCGCCAGCAGCGGCAACAGCGACAGGAGCAGCAGCGCTTACGCCCCACTTCTCTTCGAGTGTTTTAACGAGATCTGCCACTTCGAGCACAGTTTGTGCTGAGAGGAAATCGATTACTTGTTCTTTTGTGATATCTGCCATGATGTTATACCTTTCAATTGGTTAGCACCCCAAGTGTTGGGATATTTAAGAGGAGAGATCCTCCTAACCGGATTATTTTGGTTATTTTAAGGCCGCCCAACCGAAGGATGAACGACCAGAAATTGATTTGAAAACTACTCGCCGTCTTTTTCGGCCTTGGCCTGAAGAGCGAAGAGTAGGCTTTGCGGAACAGCGTTGAGCACACGGACGAATCCGGTCGCAGGCTGCGTAAGAAGTCCGAGAAGTTGAGCTCGGAGCGATTCGAGTCCTGGAAGTTTCGCCAATACAGCGATCTCTTCCTTTGTTAGTGCCTTCTCGTTAAGGATGCCGGCTTTGACGTCGATCTTTTCCTTTTTCTGGTAATTCATGAATTATTTGATTCATGAATTCACAAATTAATTGGTTGAGCCTAGACTTCGAGAATTCTAGGGTCCCAGAGTTCAAGGGATGATTCAGGCAACCCAGACAAACGACAAGACAGTCTTGATCTTCAAGAACCAGCTAGAAACCATAAAACTCAAGTTCCACGACAAGATCTGTACGAGCATGGGCCGCAGGACAAGTGAGCCAGTTCCGATTCCCGAGTGGATCGCGAAAGAGATTTTAGATCTAGAAGGATGCAGGGTGTGCTATGGCTCCGAGTAGTCCAAGTAACGCGGTCCAGCAAACAAATCATTTTGGTTCGAGTTGTGGAGTTGTACAGTTCCAGTGTTCTAGAGCTCGAGAGGTCGAGAGCTCTAGAGTTTTA
>CAZIMR010000006.1:0-13413 GCA_964540215.1 uncultured Puniceicoccaceae bacterium | reverse complement strand
AGCTACCTGCGGTCGAAGTGCACCTCAGTAATATTTACAATCGCGAAGCAATCCGACAGCATTCAATGACCGCGGAAGCCTGTATCGGCGTCATCTCCGGCCTTGGATTCGACGGTTACGTCGCCGCGCTTAAACATTTAGCGAAGCTCGATTAATCAAATCGTTACACTTCACATCAACAAAAAAACTAACCAACAAAGCACAAAATTATGGCTGAAGAACTAAAAGGACTGAACAAACCAGTAACACTTAAAGCTGATCTCGCAGCCTTCTTGGGAGCTTCTGCGCTACCACGCACAGAGATCACTAAAAAGCTCTGGGACTACATCAAAAAAAATGGTCTCCAAACAAAGACTGAAAACGGTGCAGCTGAAAATGCCGGCAAGTACATCGTGACCGATGCAAAATTACTCACTATTTTCCGTCACACCAACTCAACCAGCAAATCTGGCAAGTTGACTGACCTAACCAACATTAAGGAAGGCCAGACGATCAATATGATGCAAATGGCAGCCGTCGTCGGCGCCAACGTTGAGTAAGCGACCTCTCAGAGTCACTTAACCGCTTTACAACGGCTGCCTCTAGAGGCAGCCGTTTTTTATGTAAGCCATTAGCGAGACTTGTTACTCACCTCATAACAGTAGGTCTGGCTATATATGAGAGGCGCGACGCGCCCTCATAAAAACTAACGACTTTGGGGCAGGTCTCCGCTCTCAACCCTCCGGCGGCAGCAACTTCGCCAATTCCTCCAAATCGATAAAGTGCTCACGCAAATCTTTGGCACTACCGAGATTGCCCAAAGTGCTTTCAAACAGCTCGCGCTTCTCAGACTTTAGATGCTGAATACGTTCTTCAATCGTGCCCTGCGTGATCATACGATAGACGAACACCCGCTTGCGCTGACCGATACGGTGCACGCGATCCACTGCTTGACTCTCAACCGCAGGATTCCACCACGGATCCAGTAAAAATACATAATCCGCCGCGTGTAGAGTAATCCCCGTTCCACCAGCTCGCAGACTCACAAGAATCACCGCAGGCCCCTCCTTCTTCTGAAAAGTCTCCACCGGCTTCGCGCGATTCTTCGTTTGCCCTGTCAACTCCAGTAGATCCACATCAGGAAACTCCTGTTGAATCAATGGCTTCACCCGCTCAAGCAGCTGCACGAACTGACTAAAGATCACGACCTTACGAGCACCTGTTCCGGTCAACGCTTCAGCTAACTTAGTCAGCAGCATTTGGATCTTACCACTATGCACTGGGTCGATGTCCAGATCTGGAATCAAGCCAGGATCGCAACAGGCTTGCCTCAGGCGCGTCAACAAAGTGAAAAAGTTCATCGAATTCGACTGCATCGCCACCTGCAGGTCATCGCCCATCTGCTCGCGCCCCTTATTAAGCAAGCCTTCATAGACCCGCTCCTGCATCTCAGTAATCGGGCAGATCAAATCCATCTCCACTTTTGGCGGTAAATCTTTGCCGACCTTGTCCTTCTTACGGCGCAGTAAGAACGGTGCGATTTGTTTACGCAGGGTTTGCTCTAGCGTCTTACGCACTGATATGTCAGGTGAAATGGCCGCATCCTCAAACCGACGACGCGAGCCTAACAAGCCTGGCATAATGAAGCGAAACAAAGTCCACACATCCAGCAAGCGATTCTCAATTGGCGTACCCGTTAGCGCGAGCCGACACTCCGCACGGATCGCACAGCAAGCATGCGTCACCTTCGCTTCGGGATTCTTAATCTGCTGCGCCTCATCCAGTACCGCATAGCCAAATTCGGTGCCCTCTAATAAATGCTTATGCCGGCGCAATTGCGTATAACTCGCGATCCACAACTTCGGCCCCCTCCCCCCCGGCACCTCAAATGTTTCGCCGCTACGCAGCACCGCTACATCTATATGCGGGTACCACTGCTTGACCTCATTCTCCCACACTGGCACCACACTCGCAGGGCACACGATTAAACTATCCTTACCCTCAAATGGATAAGCATTCAACAACGTCAAAACCTGTAGCGTCTTGCCCAAGCCCATCTCATCGGCGAGCAGACCATGGCAGTTTTGCGCCCGCAAATTTGCCATCCAGCGCACACCATGTACTTGATACGGACGTAAGAAATTGGGCAACGCCACTTCAGTAGGATCGGGCCCCAACGGCTTCCCCATCTCAGCCTGTTTTAGCTCCAACGTGGCCCGCCAGGCTTGTAACTCTTGCTCCAAGTCGAGCTCCGCGCCACGCTCGCCAAATAGCGAAAACACCATATAACGCGGCCAAATTTGTGTTTCTTCCGAGCCGGAAGCCGCTGCCACGCGCCACTCAGTCAGGGCCACAGTTTGTTCCTCAGCAATCTGCACCAAGCCAAGCCCCTTGACAATATGCGTGCCGCGCCCCGCCTTCGCCAAGCGCTCCGCATCTTCAGGATCAAGCCAACGCTTACCCAACTTCAAACGCCAATCGACACGCATATCAGCCTTACCAGCCGATTCAACGCGGCCAATAATCGTCACCTGCTTCACGCCCTCTGCTAGACTTTGCGCATCCAGATCAAGATCTAGATAGCCAAAGATATCCTCCCATCGTTTGCGCGTATGCGAGAAAAATGGCGCAATCCGCGCGGGATCATGCATTAAAAAGTGATTCGAATCCCGCCGAAATGTGAATCCAACCTCCCTGGCCAAGGCGGTCAACCGCACCAGGATCTCACGCTCCGCACTCGACATCTTAGTCCCCTCGGCCTCAAACGCCGACTCACGCGAATGATCTGGATTCACCCAATACGCCGTCATTCGCAGGCCAGTGCTAAGCCCCTCTAAACGCGGAGTCAAGCGACGGGCTGGTGACGCTTCAGGCTGCGCCGCGTTAGCCCTAGAGAACTGCTTCTTAGCCAGCGCCGCTTCCAAGATCGCGACATCCTCGGGCCTGGGCTTCGATTCCGGCACATAAGGTAGCGGATCGATCTCGTCCGCAATCAGCTCCTCAATTTCATACAGCCCACCGACGGCGACCGCATCGCCAAGCGCATCGTCATCGGTCGAACAGCGCACAATCGGCCCCTTAGGCCCCCAATCAACCACGACATAGCAGGTATCTTTACGCGTAAAGGCACAATTAATAATTGCATCTTGGTCCGCCAGCTCGACTCCCGAAACCTGCCCCTTTCGATAGATCTCGCGTCCACGACGTAGCGCCTCCTGAGAAAAAAAAGTCTCCCAATCGAGTGCCACGTTTTCGAACCACACTTCAAGGGCGGCTAGATTATAAACACGACTGGATGCACGAGCAGACATAGAGCGATAATGAACTATGGATTATAGCGCTTTAAAAAATCCGGTCGCAAGGACATATGCGGTGATTGATTAAAATCGCTGTTGCTCTTTACTTAGCTAGCTCAGAAGCGAGTGCGCTGGCTTAAAAGAATGCCACAAGTCGCCAACACGCTGGATTAAATCGACTAAGCGCAGAGGCGCATCGTGACCACCCGAGCTAAGTACCCATCCATATTTTTGAGGCCTGGCTGAATCAGTTTCCATAAAAATACAACTTCCCACTTCACACTTGCGGATTCCCCGTCTAAAAGCCTCTGAATGGACAGCGCCCTATTTGACTACCACCTCCCTATGGCACGCATCGCACAAGAACCCGCCGCTCAGCGCGATGCCTCACGGCTGATGGTGGTAGACCGCAAGACCCGCCAAATCACACACACGACGTTCGCTCAAATCGGCGATCATTTGCCCACCAACGCGCGCTTCTTTCGCAATAACGCGGCAGTGCTCAAGGCCCGTATATTTGGTCAGCGCCCTAGCGGCGGCAAAGTCGAATGCCTGCTACTGCAGCCGGCAGAGGACGCCTTCACCTGGTGGTGTCTCTTGCGTCCCGGCAAGAAAACCCTGGAGTGTGGGACCTTCGGCATCGACGGCGAATACCGCGCTGAAGTGCTCAACGCCGGCGAAAATGGCAACTACCGCGTGCGCTTCTATCCCGCACGCGACGAGTCTGTGACTGACCTTTCCGAGCGGCTTGGCATTATGCCTCTGCCGCCTTATATCGAACGTACGATCGACGACCCGCGCCGCGACAACGACAACGAGCGCTACCAAACCGTCTACGCCGATTACGACAAGCGCGTCGCCGTAGCCGCACCGACTGCCGGCCTGCACTTTACGCCCGATCTAATTGCCCGCCTCGAAGCTCGCGGCGCTCAATTTCACGACCTTACCCTGCAAGTCGGCATCGGCACATTTCACCCCATTCAGGTCGATAACATCCTCGACCACAACATTCACCACGAATGGTATGAGATTCCCGCCACTGCCTTTGAATCGCTCCAGCAAAGCAGCCCTGGCCCACGAGTCGCGGTAGGCACCACCTCGGTGCGGTCGATTGAAGATGCGATGCGGCGCAGCCAAAGCGCACCCGAGACTTGCCTGACTCCAGCTGGATCGGTGCAGGCCGAGGCCGATATCTTTATCTACCCGCCCGCCCGGCTCGAGGCCGTTGATGCGCTGATCACCAACTTCCACCTACCAAAATCGACGCTGCTCTGTCTCGTTTCGGCATTTTTAAGTCCCGGCGACGAACGGGGCATTGAATGGTTATTGGCACTTTATGCCGAGGCGATTGAGCATAACTATAACTTTTACAGTTATGGCGACGCCATGCTCATTGTATAGCAATGACAACGACCCTCAAATTTACGCGCTTCATTTTTCTCGGAATAAGCGACCATCGATTCCACTCACATGACCACAGAATCCAATTTGAACTTCGAAGAAATAGTGAGTGCCTACTACCAACCGCTCTATCGTTTCGGCTACAGTCTAGCCAAAAACGAGTATGAGGCGGGCGATTTAGCCCAACAGGCCTTTTTTATATATGCTGAAAAAGGTGATTCGCTGCGCGACAAATCCAAGGTTAAGTCCTAGCTATTCACCACTCTTTACCGCGAATTTCTGCGCCGCCGTCGTAAAGACGCCTGTATCGATAGCTACGAGCCCAAAATACTCGAAAATATCGGCGGCTCGGTGGAGCCCCACGTGCGCCGCAGCATGGATGGTCATCTCGCCATCGAAGCCCTCGAAGAAGTCGATGCCGTTTACCGCGAGCCAGTCGCCCTGTTCTATCTCAAAGATCTTTCTTATAAAGAAATCGCCGAAATCCTTGATGTGCCGATTGGCACGATCATGTCTCGCCTCTCTCGCGGCAAAGCGCAGCTCCGCGAGATCTTCAAACGTAAAGAGACCGAAACTTCGGCAAACACCCTTTAAGCTATGGACCGCGAAGAAGCACAATATATTCTCCAGCTCTGTCGTCCCGAAAACAGCGAGGACCGCAACGACCCACTGATCGCCGAAGCACTTGAGCTGCTCAACCAAGACGCCGAACTGAGCGCCTGGTTCGAAGAGCAGCAGGCGCTCGATACCAAAATCAGTGCGGAGTTCAACCGCGTCGAACCGCCCGCTGATCTCTACGCCGCCATTTTGGCCGGCATGCGTGCCAACGCCGTCCAATCGCAGCTATTAATCGGCAACAAGGGTGAAGACGCCGAGCAAGACCACCACCCCATCCGCTTTACGCAGCCCACGAATCGCTCCGAACAGCGCGCTGGGCTCCGAGCATGGATGGGGATTGCCGCAATCTTTGCCGTCGCCGGAGTCGCGCTTATGCTGTCTCGCAGCGAAGCGCCGACGCAACTGGCCAACAACGATCAATCTGCAGCAGGTGCCTCGCCCATAATCGCCACCGCAGGGGCACCGAATATGATCGAATTCCTCGCTCAACAAATCAGCGAATTCAACGGCTCGAAATTCGACAAACGCGGCGTACAAGTCGGCGATTTACAAAGTCACCTGGCCAGCACTGGGATGCCGAACCCAGCACAGATCCCACAGCAACTCAAACAGCTTACCACCATCGGTTGCGTCACCTTCGACTACGATGGCACCAAGCTGAGCATGATTTGCTTCAAGAACGGCCAAGTCTATCACTTGATTACTGTAGATAAGGCACGTGTCCCCATCGACTGCACACCTTGCCAAGGCCAGAAAAGCAAAGTTTTTGAGGCTCAGCAACAAGCCTTCAAAGTATGGGCCGAAGGCGAACAAATCTTTATTCTCACCACCCAAGGCAGCGAAGAGGACCTTGCCGATTTCATCTAAACTACGACTATGACTAAACCACTATTCCTAACTCTCGCGCTTGCAATTAGCAGCCTCTACGCTGCTGCAGAAGTCGAAATCTACAAAATCGATCCGACGCACTCATCGGTCAAATTCAGCATCCGACACTTCGTTGCCAAAACGACCGGCTCATTCAATCAATTCGAAGGCACACTCACCGTCGATCGTGACGACCTGAGCAATAGCAGCGTCGAAGCGATTATCACAGTGCCCTCGGTGAACACCGCTAATAAAAAGCGCGACACTCATCTACAAGAGGACGATTACTTTGCTTCTGAGAAACACCCGCTGATTACTTTCAAATCAACCCACTGGGCAAAGACCGACAAAAAGGACAGCTTCAAAGTAACGGGCCATCTCACTATGCTCGAAACCACCAAAGAAGTAATACTCAATGTCGATCTCTTAGGTTTCGGCCCAGGCATGAGGGGCGCACAGCTTTCCGGTTGGGAAGCCACCACACAAATTGATCGCACCGAATGGGGCATACTTGGCGGCAAGCCCGCGGTCGGTACAGAGGTCGACATCACGATCAACATCGAAGCGATCAAACAGTAAGCGAACACACGATTAAATAGCATGAATTGGGCTTGCTCAACGCCAAATTAAACTGACCACGACAACCAAACTAGTTCCGATCAATCGACCATGGCGAAGGCATCACCAGCCATATTTTTCGTTTGCCTTCCTCAATTTCTCTTTGATCCTCGCTGCTACTTTTAACAAATAAAACCAACCATTCGTTTAATAATTTGATTTATATGAAGACTTTCAAGGCACTATCCACAACTGCTCTACTACTGTCCGCAAGCGCATTTGCTGCAGACATCGAAACGGCACCTGTCAGCGAGCTCGCTGCAACGCCCGCTACGGACGAAATAGTCGTCATCCGCGTGAATGACGAAGTGATCACCCAAGCGGATCTCCAAAAGATGGCCGACATGATGCTTCAGCAGTATCAGGCGCAAGCTCAGGGAGCACCGATATCCGACGAAATTAAAGCACAGGCACTCAAGAGTGCAGAGGAGGATGCCATTACTGAAAAACTCATCTCCATCGCCCTCGCAGGCTCAGGCATCGTCGTTTCAGATGAAGAAGTGGCGAGCACCATCGCACAAATCAAAACCTCAATTCCTGAGGGAATGACTTTTGAGGCCGCGCTCGCATCACAAGGCATGACTCTTGAAGCACTCAAGGAAAACATCAAGACCGACATGGCTGCTCGGCAACTGTTCGAAAGCCAAACCAAAGATGTACCCGCAGCAACCGAAGCGGATGCTCAAGCATTCTACGATGGCAACCCTCAGAACTTCCAGAGTCCAGCGAGCCCAGCGAACGCATCTGCCAGCCACATTCTGCTCTCGTTCGAACAAGGAGAGGACGATGCAGCAAAAGCCGCCAAGAAGGCACAACTCGAAGCGATCCGCGCTGACATCGTCGCCGAGACCACCACTTTCGAAGATGCCGCGAAAGCGCATTCAGGTTGCCCTAGCGGCGCACAAGGCGGTTCACTCGGACAATTCGGGAAAGGCCAGATGGTACCAGAATTTGAAGCTGCCGTCTTTAGTCAGGACGTTGATGCAGTTGGTGAAGTCGTCGAGACGTCTTTTGGCTACCACATCATCAAAGTGACTGATCGCCAAGAAGCAGGAGAGCCAAGCACCACTGCGTTCGCAGAAGCGAAGGATCAGATCCTCAACTACCTCACTCAAAACGCGAAGGGCGAAGCAGCACAAGCCTACATCCAAAGCCTTCGCGACAGCGCCACGATTGAATACGTCAAGCCACAGCCAGCAACAGTTACGGCAACGACACCAGCAGCGGCCGACCCACACGCAGGCCATAACCATAATTAAAAACTCTTAATAGAGCAACACGGCCCACCGCCGAGCATTCAACTGTTTGCCGGTGGGCCTTTTTTTGAGTGCATCGGAATGGTTCGGCAGACCAGTTCAGCCGGTAGTGACTGGGCTCATCCTAGGATCGCGATTCCCGAGATCGACTCAAAGCGACACACAATCGCGAAGTAAACCCGCTCGCTACAAAACTTGGTATTTGTGACAGAGAGCACAGGGCATTCCGACACCTTTTCCAGTAATCGGCGAAAAGCCTCCTTTTTCCAGCCAGACTAGAAAGTGATCAGCTGATCCGGCTTGCGGATCTGAGTGCGAAACCAGGTGCCCTGCTTTTTAACCAAGTGATTGGTGCTTTGCACGATCGCCGGAGCGAGTGACTTGAGCTGAATTGCACCTTTTAAATACTCAAGCGTCTCGCGATATCCAATCGCCGCCACGGCACTCGGATTCTTTTCAAGACCAAGCTCACGCAGACATTCGACCTCCTCGACGAGACCGGCCTGCAGCATCTGATCCACGCGACGAACAATGCGCTGGCGTAGATTTTCGGGGTCACGCTCAAGTAGAATATACTGCTTCTCGTAGTCCGCGAATGGCTCAGGACGTGCGGCAAACTCGGCTTGCAAATCCGGCAACGACTTACCTGATGCAATGCAACGCTCGAGTGCGCGCAGCACGCGGCGTGGATTCAGCGCATCCAAATTACCAATGCCCACGGGGCTACGTTGGCGCAGATCTGCAACCAAACCCTCCAAACCATCAGCCGCATAGAGCTCAGCCACCCGGGCACGAATCGCATCCGAAACCACGACAATATCAATCACCGGCGCGAAGAAGCTCTTCAAATAAAATCCGCTGCCCCCTGCCACCACGACCGACTTGCCACGCGCAAAAATGTCGGCCACAGCCGCCTTAGAGTCACGCACATACGCAGCGATATGATAGGGCTGGTCCACCGCGTTCAAATCGATCAAGTGATGCGGCACACGGGCGATTTCTGCTGGCGAAGGCTTGGCGGTGCCAATATCCATGCCTCGATAAACCAGTGACGCGTCGCACGACACGATCTCGGCATTATGCTTCTCAGCGTAAGAGAGTGCATACTCAGTTTTGCCGACTGCAGTCGGACCAGTGATGATGTGTAAAGTCTGTGTCATAAAATTATGCATGAGCCATGACAGGCTCAGCTTCGACTTCCAACTTCTTTTTATTCACACCTACGATCACCCTTGGCAAACGAAGCAGTGAGCATAAGCCTCTATCACACGATGAGTGTACCACTAGCTGAATACGATTGCACCCAATGCGGCGCCTGCTGCCGGAGTTTTCCGATCTTTGCGAGCGAAGCGGATGCAGTGCGCGAACCAGCGATTCGGCAAGAGGCACGTGCGTTGCCTGAGTATCTACAAACCGAAGGCCATACTTACCAGCTCTTCCCGCTGCCCTTCCATAGCCGTTGCCCGTATCTCAAAGAAGACGAGTTATGCCGTATTTATGAATCGCGTCCGAGCGTATGTCGGCGCTTCGAAGCAGGCAGCGAGCAATGCATCGAAGCACGACGACGGCAAGGAATCGGCGACGAGTCCGGCGGTGCCGAACAGTGAGAGTGACGCTTCACGAGTGAGAAGGGAAGGGGCACGGCGGACGAGGCGGAGCTCGTCCCTCCCCAAAAGTCACTCCTCACTTTCACTCGCGAAGCGATCGTCACTCGCGCAGGATGCCAGCGGCCAGCTCTGCCAGAAAGGATTGATACGCCATCGGCACACCTTGCTCGATCGGAATCTGTGGCGCCCAGCCGGTTGCTTTGATCTTAGAAATATCAGTCAACTTGCGCGGCGTACCATCTGGCTTCGTGGTATCAAAAGTGAGCTCACCTTCATAGCCGACAGTATCTTTGACTAGGTGTGCAAGGTCGCCGATCGAAATATCGATGCCGCAACCGAGGTTCACCCACTCGGGTGGATTCTCGAGCTCGAGCAAATGTAGAATCCCTGCCGCAGCGTCGTCAGCGTGCAAAAACTCACGCAGCGGTGTGCCAGTGCCCCAAATCGCAACTTCAGGAGTGTTGTTTGCCTTCGCTTCGTGGAAGCGTCGAATCAACGCCGGGAGCACATGCGAATTTTGCGGATGATAGCTATCGCCTTGCCCGTAGAGATTGGTCGGCATCGCGGAGTGGTAGCAGACGCCATATTGACGACGGTAGAACTCGCACATTTTAAGACCCGCAATCTTGGCGATCGCATAGGCCTCGTTGGTCGCTTCGAGTGGGCCGGTGAGCAAGGATTCTTCTTTAATCGGCTGCTCGGCGAATTTCGGATAGATACAGGTGCTGCCAAGAAAAAGCAGACGCTGTACGCCTTCATTGTAGGCCTCGCCAATCGTGTTTTGTGCGATGGCCAGATTCTCCATCATGAATTCAGCAGGATACGTATTGTTGGCATGAATACCACCCACACGAGCGGCGGCGATAATCGCAACGTCTGGCTTTTCGGCGGCGTAAAACTCGCGCACAGCCACCTGGTTCGTCAGGTCGAGTTCGCTACGGGTGCGCACAATGATGTTATCAAAGCCATTAGCGCGGAGTGCGCGCACAATAGCGGAGCCAACCATACCGCGATGACCTGCGATGTATATTTTTGATGTCTTATTCATTTTTAAACTAACTATTTATTTTAATGCGCTAGAGTGACCCGTGAATCCTAGAGCCCGAGGCGGAAAAAGAGGCAAGGCACACAACCCTACCCCTTTCCGAAACATTAACCATTGATGGCTTGCTTATAAGCGAGCTCGGAACCGACCATGCCGCTTGATCCGAGGATGAGTCATTTATTCATCGTGCTTAAAAACTTCGATGATTAGGACTCGATTGCCACCGCGACATCGTAACCATGCGACTTAAGTAGGGCGTGGCGCTTTGCAACGTCTAGATCATTGGCGACCATCTCGGAGCACATTTCCTCAACGGTAATTTCGGGCACCCAGCCAAGCTTTTCCTTCGCTTTGGTTGGATCACCAAGCAGAGTTTCAACTTCCGCTGGACGGAAATAACGTGGGTCGACTTTAACAATCACATCACCAACCGAAACCGATGGGGCCTTGCTTGCGTCGACTGCTGTCACCGTTGCAACCTCCTCAACTCCTGTACCAGTAAACTCAAGTTCGACACCTGCCTCACGAGCCGACATCGTCACGAACTCACGTACCGAAATTTGCTTGCCGGTAGCGATGACAAAATCTTCAGCTTTTTCTTGCTGCAGCATCATCCACTGCATGCGCACATAATCCTTAGCATGGCCCCAGTCTCGCAATGCATCCATATTTCCGAGATAGAGGCACTGCTCGAGCCCCTGTGCGATATTCGTCAAAGCTCGGGTAATCTTACGGGTCACAAACGTCTCACCGCGGCGAGGCGATTCATGATTAAAGAGAATTCCGTTACAGGCATAAATTCCGTAGGACTCACGGTAATTTACAGTAATCCAATAAGCATACATCTTAGCCGCCGCGTAGGGCGAACGCGGGTAGAATGGAGTCGTCTCTTTTTGAGGAGTTTCTTGAACTTCACCAAATAATTCCGAGGTGGAAGCTTGATAAAACTTAGTTTTCTTTTCCAAGCCTAAAAAGCGGATCGCTTCCAACAAACGTAGCGTTCCGAGCGCATCGACATCTGCAGTATACTCGGGCGATTCAAATGAAACTGCCACGTGTGACTGCGCTCCGAGGTTGTATAGTTCATCCGGCTGCACCTCGCTAATGATGCGTGTCAGGTTTGATGAATCTGACAAATCTCCATAGTGGAGGTGGAACCGAGCGTTTTCAATATGTGGATCTTCATAAATGTGATCCACCCTTTGCGTGTTTAGCGAGGATGCCCGACGTTTGATACCGTGAACTTCATAGCCTTTCTCGAGCAATAATTCAGCGAGATAAGAGCCATCTTGACCGGTAATCCCGGTAATAAGTGCTTTTTTCATTTAATTTTGAATTTTAGGTTATTTTAAAGATCTCAATGTTTATGCGGAAAATTTGAAGCGATTATCTGAAAATTAAAGCTACCATCACTAGAACTGACAGTAAGTTTCTGGTCGAGGCGTTTTTACATCTATATTTGCGAAAATAAAATGAAACTCGCTCTGACTAAGAAGTGTATCTCTTTGACACTTCGGTTTGACAAATCCCCCAGCTAGTAGCTTCTCTATGCGCATGTCCAAACAAGGTGTCATCCTCCTCAACCTCGGCTCACCCGATTCCACTCAAGTCAGCGACGTGCGCAACTACCTGCGCGAATTCCTCATGGACGGACGTGTCCTCGATGCTCCCTTTGCCATTCGCTGGTTTCTAGTCAACTGCTTGATCCTGCCCAATCGCCCGAAACAATCAGCTGAAGCCTACTCCAAGATCTGGCTCGAGGACGGCTCACCGCTCATCCTGACTTCTAAGGCGCAACAGAAAGCATTATCAGAACAAGTTGATGTGCCGGTCGCACTGGGCATGCGCTACGGCTCTCCTTCCACCGAGAGCGCCCTGCAAGAGCTGCTCGATCAAGGCGTCGACGATGTGCTGATCGTGCCGATGTATCCGCACTATGCGATGTCCAGCTATGAGACCGCTGTGGTCCACATGATGGACTCTGTGCGCAAGCTCAAACCAGATCTCAAGACTACACTGCTACCGCCATTCTACCAAGACCCAGATTACATCGCGGCACTGGTCGAACGCGCTCGACCGGCCTTAGAGGACGGCAACTTCGACAAACTGGTATTCTCCTTCCACGGCATCCCGCAGCGTCATCTAGTAAAAGGTGACCCATCGCACAATCACTGTATGACCACCCCGGATTGCTGCAATACATGCCACCCCGCACATGCCACTTGCTACCGCCACCAGTGCGCGATGACAGTCGAGAAATTCGTCGCAGCTATGGGCATCCCCAAGGATAAATACATGATCACCTTCCAATCACGTCTCGGCCGTGAACCATGGCTTAGCCCATACACCGATCAGACACTCGAACAACTCGCCGAAGAGGGCAATAAGCGCGTTAAAGTCATCTGTGCGGCATTCACTGCAGATTGCCTCGAAACATTAGAAGAAATCGCCCAAGAAGGCCGCGATATTTTCATCGAAGCTGGCGGCGAAGATTTGGAACAAATCCCTTGCCTCAACGAGCACCCTAAATTTATAGATTTCTTGAGCAATAAAGTGCAGGCTTGGCAGGACGGTGCCTTCGAGACCGCCTACGCCACACCGCCTGCGCAAGTTGTACGATAAACACACTTCGGCCAATCCAGAACTACTCTAATGCTTGAAGAAATCGTCATTTCTGCGCGCGAGGCCCTTGCGGTCGGCGCCTCGATTTATTTGGGTGCCTTTGT
>CAZIMR010000005.1:1765-14672 GCA_964540215.1 uncultured Puniceicoccaceae bacterium | reverse complement strand
TGAAAATTCGTACGCATCGTTTATTTACGTAAACTTATTGGATATTGGATCGAAATATTTAGCCTTGTTCGCGAGAACTTTGCTCTTTTCGATGAACTCGAGGTGCCAGTCTGCGAACAAGTAATGACCGCCGCCATTGTACGCATCTGACACCGTGTATGCTGGCACGGCAGGCCATACTAGATGATCCATTTTAGCATCGCCGTTTGACTCCGCAATCACCACTATTTTCGCTGGATTTTTGAGAATGTAGACATGCATCTGGCCGAGTCCTGAAGTGTTCGATTTATCATCTACACTGTGATCAATGGGTGAAGACCATTCGCCTAGGCCTTTATAATTATAGCCATAACCTGAGGTCGTCTTGCAGCTGCTAGGATCAAAGGCTATTTCGCGGAAGGGGCTCTGGAACACGGTTTCTGCTGGCGCCACATTCCAACGATAGCTGCGATCTATTCGCTCTACAAAGCCAAGTTGCTGACCGATCAGATCGGGCCAAGTGTAAGCAATTCGTTGGTCATCCTGGCCTGCGTAGCTTGGGAAGGAGCCTGGCCGGTTTCTTTTCCCTGGAGGGCCTTCATTGATTAGCAGCTGAAAGCCACTGCCAATTTGGCGTAAATTGCTGACAGACTTTGATGCATTGGCACTCTTTCGAACGCCTGCAATTGTTGGAATTAAGATGGCGGCGAGGATGGCGATGATCGCAATCACTGTGAGCAGCTCAATCAAGGTGAACCCCTCGGTTTTTCGGGATCGTAACGAATTGCTTAGAGAGATTTTTTTCATAATATTAAATTATGATATTTGTAACACGACGCCACTGCAGGTGCCATATTTGCCACCTTGATAAGCGCAAAAAAGATGAGTTGGTCTGCCTGCCGAGTCGATTAATAATTGCGGGCGTTCAAACCTTCCTTGGCGTTCGAGTCCGGGTAGGGTTTCATCAAAATATGAAGGCGCGTCTTTGTAGGCAATTCGCGGGTTCCGCCAGTCGAGGCCGTCGCTAGATTCCATATAGAGGCCATATTCGTGGTTATAGAAACCCATGTCGCGCAAGATCATCTTAAAGGGGAATTCGGCTCCTTTTTCGTACCAAGTGTAAGCGTCTTCGCATTGGATACGTTCGCCGATATTGGAGAAATCTACAATCGGATTCGCGCTGTGTTTAATGTAGGGGCCAGCAATGTTTTTAGCGACAGATAGGCCATATTTACGATTGCCGTTGAAACGCCGCCCGGTGTCCCAGTCCCATCCTTTGTAATAAAGCCAGTAGTCACCATTTGGATGCTGCAGCAGTGAGGGATTACTCACCACCGCATCGTCCCATTCGCCAGATTTCCCCACGTTGAGTATGGGCGCATCTCCCACGCGTTCCCACGGCCCATCCAGACTGTCCGCTATGGCAAGACCGATACGTTTGGTGTACACTAGATCCGTATAATACTTTTCGTAGGCCTCGTCGGATAAGTTTGGTAAATCACTTTGCTCAATATCTAAAGATGAGCCATCGGACCCCATGTAAAACAATGCGTAGCGATCGCCCACTTTTTGAATCGTGGGATTGTGGATCGCCCACGAGTCCCAAGCATCGCCTCCTCGACCTTTTAAAACTACGCCCAAATCTTGGTAGGGGCCTTCGGGGCGATCGGCCACCGCATGCGCGACCTCGCAGGCCGAAACCCAACCAGAAAACTTATACTCGTTGCGCCAACGTGAATAAAATACATGGACGCGTCCGTCTGAATCGTAAATCGGCGAGCAACACCAAACGTGGTAGCCATCGATTTCGAGTATGCGCCCCAGCGGGTTGAGACTTTGTTCAAATTTAGACGTCTTAGTCACATTCGGAGTGGACTGTTGCGAATGGAAAAAGTCCGGATTTGTTATAGATACTTTGGCAGTCATGTGTAAAAAATTGCTTTATACGAGTAATGTTTAACCAGCGCAACACTGTCAAGGATTAGAAAAGCGCTAAAATGAGTGGTACAAATGTTCTATACTTGTGTAACGTGATATTGCTGCTTGAAATTGCTCCAATGATTAAAATTAGCGATATTGCGGAAACGCTACAATTGTCCCGTGTTACAGTATCTGCGATACTCAATAATCGCTATCAGAAATTGGGAATATCCGAGAAGACGGCTGAACGGGTTCGCGCCTGTGCTAAAGCCATGGGTTATTTGCCGAATCAGAATGCATTGAGTATGAAGACCGGGCGAAGTCTTGCGATTGGAATGCTGAGTAGTTCACTTTCAGAAGAGTGGGGCGCTAAAATCCTAGTGGGAGCTTTGAGCGCGATTCAAAGTACTCCGTATTCATTGCGAATTGAAGCGGTGCATGGAGGTGAGGAGGAGCGGGGCGCTTTGGAGCGACTTATCGGATCACGAGTGGAGGGACTTTTTTGTTGTAATATCAATCCTGGCCCAGACACCGATGATTTTTTTCAATTAGCTACCAAACGCTACGGTGTTGCAGTGGCTAGTACCAATTGCTCTTTTTCATTTTCCCACGATCGCTTTGAATCGGATAATTCCGCCGCCGTAATGGCTTTGATGAAGCATCTCGTCGATCTCGGGCACCGCAAAATTGCACACATCGGAGGGGATCACATTTCGGAGTCGAGCCGCGAGCGAAGTGAGGCTTTTTTGCGCGGGGTTGAGGCCTTTAATTTAAAAGCTGCCGAGTGCCCAATCCTGCTGAGTAATTGGGAGATGGATGAGGCGAGGTCTCTCGCTCGCAAATTACTCAAACCGCACAATCGCCCAACGGCAGTTCTTTGCGCCAATGACCTGATCGCCGCTTGTACTCTTCAGGTTGCCAATGAACTCAATCTGAAAGTGCCAGAACAACTCTCGGTTGTAGGCATGACAAATGAGCGGGTGAGCCGTTTAACTGTCCCGGAGATAACCACGGTTAGTATTCCAGAGGAGGAGATTGGGCGGGCTGGAATGTTGGCTCTAATCGAATCCATAGACTCGAAGCAAGCTAAGGGGAATCAGAGCATTACCCGTCATGCCTGCTCCATCGTGCTTCGAGGGTCGAGTGCCGCGGCGCCGAAATAAGTTTAAGCTTGTAGCTGAATCCTAATCGGCGGCAAAGCTTCTCTACGGGTTCACCGAAGCTGTGGCGGTTGTTTGCCTTGTAAGTAGCGCCAAGCAGTCTCCGCATCCTTACTCTAGGCTAGTGCCGCTTCGGCGTGCTGAGATTTTAGCCACTGAAGAGTGATTCTTAGTTGCGCGGGGCGATCGAGGCTGTTTTGTCTATAAAGTCCTTTTTACTGTGTTTTAATCTGCGAAGCCTGCGCGCGCGTTGAATTAAATCACGCTCAGTCATCCTCAGCGAAACTTCCACCCTCACTCTCAAAATGAGCGAAACACCACATATAGATATCGACTACGTCGCCAACCTAGCGCGGCTCGATCTTTCCGACGCCGAAAAGGCCAAGCTCGGCACCCAGCTGGACGACATTCTTGGCTACTTCAACAAGCTCAACGCAGTCGATGTCGAAGGCGTCGAACCGATGGCCCACGCGCATCGTGTCTTCAACGTCTGGCGTGAAGGTGATAAGCCTGGCGCGACTTACGCACCCGAGGTGTTGCTCAAGATGGCCCCTGAGCAGCGCGATAATCAAGTCGTCGTGCCCAAAGTCGTCGAGTAATACTTTAACCGACATTGATCGACACAGATAAGAATACATCATGATCGATCGGTAATCATCGGTTTCCATAGCTGGTTCAGACCACACCAGTTTACACATTTGCTATTAAGATTTTTTCAATGTCAGACCTCCATTTTAAAACTATTTCCGAACTCGCAGGCATGCTTGCTGCCGGTGAAACTACCTCTGTCGCCATTACCCAAGCCGTGATTGACCGCACCGCAGCAGTCGACGGCCAAGTGCAAGCCTTCCTCGCGACTGACGCCGACGATGCACTCGCGCAAGCGCAGGCCTCTGACCAGCGCCGCGCGGCTGGCTATGCTCTCGGACCGCTCGATGGCATTCCCATAGGCATCAAAGACACACTCGCCGTTAAGGATCAGCCGCTACGTTGCGCTTCCAAGATGCTGGAGAACTACGTCTCTCCCTTCGATGCCACTTGTATCGTTAAGCTGCGCGAAGCGGGTGCCGTGATCTGGGGCCGCCTCAACATGGACGAGTTTGCCATGGGCTCCTCTACTGAGAATTCAGCTTACCAGACGACCCGCAACCCATGGGACCTCGATACCATTCCCGGCGGTTCTTCCGGCGGTAGTGCGGCTGCGATGGCAGCTGGCGAGGCGATCGCTACCCTCGGCACCGATACCGGTGGTTCGATTCGTCAACCCGCGGCGCTCTGCGGTGTGGTCGGCATGAAGCCCACTTACGGGCTGATTTCTCGCTACGGCCTGGTCGCCTTTGCTTCGTCGCTCGATCAAGTTGGTCCCTTTGCGCGCACCGTCGAGGACGCTGCTTTGCTGATGCAAGCCATGCTGGGCAAAGATCCACTCGATTCGACTTCGATCGCGCCGCAAGGTGAGACCAATTACGCGAAGGCCCTCAAGGAACAGAAGGGCCCTTGGAAACTAGGCGTGCCACGTGAATTCTTTGCTGAAGGGATCGACCCAGAGGTGAAAGCGAACATTAAGCAAGCCATCGGCTGGTATAAGAGCCAAGGCTGTGAGATCGTTGATATTTCGCTCCCGCACTCCGAGTTAGCCGTGCCAGTTTATTACATTGTGGCAACTGCGGAGGCTTCTTCGAACTTGGCTCGCTTCGACGGTGTGCGCTATTCGCACCGCAGCGAAGCAGCGAAGGATGCCCTCACACTCTTTACTAAGAGCCGCGGTGAAGGCTTTGGCGACGAAGTGAAGCGTCGTATCATTCTCGGCACCTATGTGCTCAGTTCTGGTTATTACGACGCCTACTATTTGCGCGCGCAAAAAGTCCGCCGCTTAATCCTTGGTGACTTCGAGTCGGCCTTTGAGCAAGTCGACGCGATCCTTACCCCGACCTCGCCTACACCTGCGTTCAAGCGCGGCGAGCGTTCCGATGATCCACTCGCCATGTACCTGAGCGACATCTATACCATTTCGGTCAATCTTGCTGGCTTGCCGGCGATCTCGGTGCCCAGTGGCTTCACCGAAAGCGGTTTGCCGATTGGCTTGCAAGTGATCGGCAAAGCCTTTGGCGAAGCCGAAATGTTCGCCGTAGCAAATGCCTTTGAGAAAGCCCACAATTACGCACAGCAAACTCCTAGTCTTTAATGACTGAGAGGAAACACGCATCAAAAGCTTATTTATTATGTCCTCCTACGAAGCAGTCATCGGACTCGAAATTCACGTGCAGGTCAAAACCCGCACCAAGATGTTTACCGCCGCACCTTACCATTATGGTGCTGCGCCCAATACGCTAACCGACGCCGTGGTGCTCGGCTTGCCAGGCACGCTGCCGGTGCTCAACCACGTCGCCATCGAGCAGTGCGCAAAGCTGGGTCTGATGTTCGGCTGCGAGATCGCGGCAGTCTGCAAGTGGGACCGCAAAAACTATTTTTATCCGGACTCGCCGAAGAACTACCAGTTGACACAAAACGAAGAGCCGCTCTGCATTGGTGGTAAGGTCGAGATTGAACTACCAGGACCAACGCGCAACGTCGAAGGCGCACACCGCTGGGTTATCCTCAACCGTATTCACCTTGAAGAAGATCCTGGTAAGCTCACGCACGAGGCCTTCGAAACCGTGATCGATTTCAACCGTGCCGGCGTGCCACTCGCTGAGATCGTGACTGAGCCAGACATGAGCTCGTCCACCGAGGCCGTCGCTTTTCTCAATTGCCTGCGTACTATGATCATCTATGCAGGCATCTCTGATTGTGATATGGAAAAAGGCCAAATGCGCTGCGATGCCAATGTCTCGATCCGCCCAGTTGGTTCCGATAAGCTCGGCACCCGTACTGAGATGAAGAATCTCAATTCGATGTCTAATGTGAAGGCCTCGATCGAATACGAAATTGGCCGTCAGACTGAGATTTTGGAAGAGGGCGGTACGATCAAACAAGAGACCCGCCGTTGGGATGTCGAGAAAGGCATCAGCTTCTCGCTCCGCAGTAAAGAGGAGGCCCACGATTATCGCTATTTCCCTGATCCCGACCTCATGCCCGTGCAGATCGACCGGGCTCGCGTGGCCGCGCTCGAGGCCGAACTGCCTGAGCGTCCATTGGACAAACAGCGCCGCTATCAGTCAGACTTGAGCCTGCCGTTCACGATCACGTCGGTACTCTGTCAAAACCGCGAGCTCAGTGAGTTCTTCGAGACTGCGCTAGAGACTCACCATGCACCGAAGGCGATCGCCAATTACATCACCAACGATTTACTGCGCGAACTCTCCGGCGCTTCCGAACACGGCGACAGCGCCTTGAGCGTCGGTCAGTGCAAGCTCACTCCCGCACACATCGCGACCCTAGTGAAGATCATTGATGAAGGCGTCATTTCCAAGCAGATCGGCAAGGAGGTCTTTACTGAAATGTTTGCCAGTGGCGACATGCCCGAGAGCATCATCGAAAAAAAGGGCCTTAAGCAAAGCAATGATACCGGCGAGATCGAAGCCCTCTGTCGTGCAGCGATCGCTGGCAATGCCAAAGCGGTCGGTCAATATAAAGATGGCAACGAAAAGGCGCTAAACGCCTTGAAGGGCCCAGTGATGAAAGCCACTCAGGGTAAGGCAAATCCTGCCATGCTGGATCAGCTATTAAAGCAATTGATTGATGCAGGGTAGAGCGCTTAGAACATGCCATTTATCGTAGCGCGGCAGCATCACTAAAATGTCTATGCTTGCCAACAGTTACGGAGCTTAGTGGCTAACCGGAAATCCCATCATCGGCTACATAAGACTTCAATTGGTCGAGTAGATGGGTGTATTCATTCGGTACCGCATTGGCTGCGATCAAACCTGCAATCATGTCCAGTGTCTCCATCACATTTGGATTGTTTTGCAGGCAGGCAAGTCCTCGCAGCTTATGCACGCAGCTGCGTGTCGCTCCTTGGTCTTTGAGCTTAATGACCTGTATCAGTTCTGCTAGTTCTTGTTCATACGACCGCCGATAGCGGAGCGCTAGTTGTGCCACCTTAGTGGCATCGTCCCCTCCAAGATAATCCAGTAACCCGCCTTGAGGTAGACTCGACTTATATTTTTTCGAGTTGAGCAGAGTCTTCAGTTTGTCAGCAGTTAACGGTTTTTCGACGAAGAAGCAAAAGCCTGCACTTAGACATTTCTCTGTAGTACCCGAGTCGGTTAGAGCGCTATACGCGATAAACAAGGGAGGGTTGGCTGTGGCTGTGGCTGTTGAAAAATACTGCTGGGCAACCTCTATGCCACTCATAAATGGCATATTGTTGTCTAATATAACCATGTCGAAGTTTTCAGATTGTAGTTTCTCTAGTGCCTCTACTCCATGAATCGCCTCAACTACTATTGCACCCATTCTCTCGAGCAAAATGCGATAGGCAAAGCGATTAAAATCCATGTCATCGGCGAGCAATACCAATTTTCCGTTAAGGATACGCTGAGTTTTATTGATGCTGTTATTCACATTAATCGATGTGTTGTTTTTACTTACTTAAAAAATGTAAGGAAATTGCAATAAATATGAATAATTATCAAATGACCAATGCATTTTTCATTTTCGATATATAGTTTACTGGCGGATTGATCCAATAGTTGCGTTATTTCATGTGTTTACTCCTGCGCGAAGTGGGCGTTATGATAGTCAAATAGATTTTATTTTGAGGAATAATAGTAAGTCTGAGCAGCATGATTCGATCAATTTAATGTGAATATTTTAGACTTAACTAAACTTGATGCTAGGACGATTAACCGTGTTATTGCGTTGGCATGGGCGGATCGTGTGTCCTTTGAAGAGATTGAGGCGAAAACGGGACTACGAGAATCGGATGTCATTGTTACAATGCGACGACATCTAAAGCCAAAGAGTTTTCGTATCTGGCGCGCGCGGGTTAACGGTCGTGGTACGAAGCATCAAAAACGTTTCCGCAAAGATCAAAAAATGGTTCATTTACAAACACATGCAGCGCTACACCAAACGACTTGAGTCTAGTTTACCACTTCTAGCGGTTGATCTGGGTTACAGTGCGCGCTCAAAGTCTTGCGGAGTGGCGTGGGCAGATGGTACTGTTGTCCAGTCATTTGAGTTTGGCGAATGCATTCAAGCAGTGGCTCAGCAGCTTTCTACTGGGGGGCGACACACGCTCATACTTGAGGCGGTTCTATCCACCTATCATACAATCGAGGGGAACCCCATGATTCGTGGTGATTTTGAAAAAGGGCGTGGATGGTATCACGGCCCTGGAGTCAGCACGTTTGCAGCAGCGCTACGCTTTGTACGCGAGTTGGATCGAGTCCTACCGAATGACCTGCGGCCGATTCCCTTGGTTGAGGGTTTCTTAAGTTATAAACCAGTGCGCACTGCGCATTCTGAAGATGCCCGACGTTTACTCGCTGAATTTAATCATGCAGAGTGCTTCGAGGCGCTTTCAGGTAGTGAACCCATTTGTGACTTAATCGATGGTGTGCCGCAGATACGCCGTTATAATAAACCTGCTTGAGGTCTGTCCAGGATGCGCTGAGTGTAGCTGTTCGGTGTTTTGCAAATGGTTGCCCCACCTCCGCCAAGCCTTCGCCGGAAGTCGATTTCTATTAAGGGCCGATAATATTTCGACATCGCTCGTTCTCTGAGTTCTGCTAGTGGCTTTGAAGTCTGCTACTGGGATCTATTTAGCGCGGCTTCATTTTACAATTTAACTTATGCCATCTACCAAATTCGGACTTGCTCCATTGTTCTCTAAGTCGCTCACGCAGTTTGACTATACCGAACCGACGCCGATTCAGTCTGCGGCGATTCCAGCGATTCTCAAAGGGCAGGATGTTCTGGGCATTGCGAAGACTGGATCTGGGAAAACGGCGGCCTTTGTTTTGCCGATCTTGCAGCAATTGGAAGTGGCACAAATCTCACAACATCGAGATCCTACAGTGTTGGTTCTAGTGCCAACGCGTGAGTTGGCGGATCAAGTGACTCAGGTCTTTCGAGAGTTCTTGCCGAGTCTAACATCTGGTGTCAGCTGCCTCGCCGTGTATGGTGGAGTTTCGATCAACACACAGATGCAGGCCTTGCGGCGCGTGGATGTCTTGGTCGCAACGCCCGGTCGACTGCTCGACTTACTCGAGAAGAATGCTGTGCGGCTTGCTAGTATCCAGACACTGGTACTGGATGAAGCGGATAAAATTTTGAACCTTGGCTTTAAGGAGGAGGTGGATCGGCTGCTGCGGTTGCTGCCAGTCAAGCGTCAGAATTTGCTGTTCTCGGCCACGCTCAGTGAAGATGTATCTGCGCTGCAACGATTGATCTTAAAGGATCCGCTAGTGTTGCAGATTGATGAAGTGGGAGAGTCGCTCCAGCAGATTCATCAGGAGGGCTATTTTGTGACTGAAGAGCGCAAGGGGGTATTATTACGCTATCTAATTAAGCATGAGCAATTGCAGCAGGTGTTGGTGTTTGTGTCGTCACACAAGAAGGCGGACAATGTGGTAGCGAAGTTGGTTAAAAATAAAATCAATGCCTGTGCGATTCATTCTAAGATGGGGCAGAATGTCCGACGCGACGCTTTGCGTAAATTCAAAGATGGCCGTGTGGCGGTGCTGGTATCGACCGACTTATTGGCACGCGGGATCGATATCGATAGTTTGCCATACGTGATCAACTACGAACTTCCACGTTCGCCAAAAGACTATATTCACCGCATCGGTCGGACGGGCCGTGCGGGCGCCTCAGGTGAGGCCATTTCGCTGATTACTCCAGCAGAGGAGCATCATTTTGGTGTGATTCAAAAAAAGATGGGCCAGCGAGTCGCAATGGTTCAGAGCGACGGTCTCGACTTGCGTGGTTACTGAAAGGCTTGCTCGATTGGCAACCGCTGAGCCGGTTTTCACATAAGCTCGTCCGCCGTACGGAATAAACGATTCGATAGATTTTTTCTGTCAGTATTCCCTTCAGTTCGAGTTTGAAAAGTTGCCAGCGGTATTCGTTTTGTGGTTTTTAATTAGCTGTCTTGAGTGTTGCGATAATATCAATGTACAATCGAAACGATGAGAGCATATTTAGGTATTGATGGTGGTGGCACGCACACGCGCAGTCTCCTTATTTCGGAATCCGGTCAGGTCCTAGGAAGGGCGACTACAGGTCCGTCAAATGTTCAACAAATAAGCATGCAGGCGCTTCGGGATAATCTCCATCAATTACTTGATCAAACATTTATAAACTTACCCGATAATATTGAGTGTATTGCTGCATGTTGCGGACTCGCGGGCGCTGATTCTGCTCAAAATAAAGACGAGATACACGACACTTTAGTTCGCTTAATGCCGGTGCCCTCAGAGACTCCGATATTGACATCCGATGCGCACATTGCGCTGGTTGGCGCGCTCGCCAACCGTCCAGGGCTAATGCTAATCGCTGGCACTGGTTCGATTTGCTTGGGGCGCGATGCCGATGGAATCACTCACCGAACGGGGGGTTGGGGCGCTAGTTTCGACGATTTGGGCAGCGGTTATTGGATCGGTCAACGAGCCGTGCAAATGACTTTTCAAGAGTCCGATGGCCGTCAACCCTTGGGGCCATGGCAACGCAATGTCTTGAAGTTGCTAAGCTGCAATTCGATTGAGCAACTTCTTTGTAAATTAAGAACTGGCGAGATAAACAACTCGCATGTTGCTGCTCTTGCGCCGCTGGTGCTTGAGCTGTCTCAGGCCGGCTACAGTGTCGCAGCGGACATTCTCAGTCATGCAGTCCGTGAATTAGTGACGACCGTCTCGGTAACTTATGCTAAAGTGAAGTTGCGGACCGCGCCGCTGGTCTTCATGGGCGGCTTGCTAGATAAGTCTGAGTGCTTCCGTGAACAGCTTAGCGCTGCAATTCAAATCGAGCAGCCTGAGATTCAGCTACAGAAGCGTATGATGAGCCCGATTGCTGGTGCCGTTGTGGTCGCTTGCAATCAATCGAACAACAATTTATCGAAACAGCTCGAGCAGGCTTTGATTAATATGCACACTGATTCAGCTGTGAAAAATATAATTTAATAAAAATCGGTCGCGTCTGTTTAAAATGCGTCTTAATTGTTACTTAATCTATATAGCGTTGGTTTAGAGTATTATTCTTACTTAGAAATCCATATCTAAAGTATATGGTGGCTTCGTTTTGTGACTACTGATCGGTGATTAGATGCTGCACCTTATGGATGGTCATCTACGATTGCTCGTCTGGGACTTCGGCTTGAAAGAAGCTCAAAGTAATATAGGCGAATACTCCTATCACGATACCGCAGTCTGCTACGTTAAACGATGGGTAGCGACCAGTCGGCAGTACCAGCGGGATAGTGAAACCTAGATGGAAATCTAGAAAGTCGATGACATGCCCATGCACAAGACGGTCCACTAGGTTGCCGAGTACGCCGCCGATCAGTAAGCCAAATGCGAGTTGCATCGCGCTGCGGTGGAGCTCAAGTGTGTGGCGGAATTTGTAAATCGCAGCGAGTGCAATCAATGCGAAGAGTGCGAGAATCTCGCCGTGCCCTGAGAGCATTCCCCACGCCGCCCCCTCGTTACCAATATGTACGATATAAAAGAAATCTTTAATCACTTCGATGACGTCTGCATCGTGCGGATAGAAGTAACTATCCAACGCCATAGTCTTAAAAATCCAGACTTTGGTGAGCTGATCCACCGTAAACACAATCAGTGCAGTGATTAGTAACCGCTTGTAGGAAGTGCTTGGAGTGTTCGAGTTCAATGTGGAATGAGGGCTACCGGTATGCAGGGAAGAGGGGGGTAACCCGCTTGCTACAAGAAATTAGAATGACTGGGTTTTCGCTAGGCTTGTATTAAACTTTATTCAAGCTGTCATCAGCGGCATGCGTGTCATGCGCTTACTCGTCGTCTGATGCAATCTTCGGTGCATCAGCACTGTCAGCGAACAGTCCAGCTGCAGTGCGTTCGACCTTGCGGCGTTGGTTCTTCTCGAATTCTGCTTGGCCTTCGATCGAGTAGCGAGCAAAGGGTACGGCTGCGAGTCGATCTTTGCTGATCGCTTTACCTGTTACTTCGCAAACGCCATAGGTCCCTCTTTTAATGCGAAGAATTGCTTCTTCGACTTCGTTGAGAGCCTCTTGCTCATTTGATACGAGGCTGAGTGCAAAGTCGCGGTCAAAAGCATCGGTGCCAGCGTCTGATTCGAGTTTCCGATCCCCTTCATCGTGGGATGCATGCTGCAGCGTGTCCGAGGTGTGAAGGTCGAGTTCATCACTGACGTGTTGCCGCAGGTCGAGCAGCAGCTTGTAATATTTCTTCCACTTTTTCGGAATCGATTCATCTTCGAGTGAGGTGGCATTCTTCTTCTCAGCAGGGTTGAAGCCGAGGATATCTGCGAGTGAAGCAGCGCCGAGTACGCGCTTTTTAACAGGCTTATCTTCGACGATGGTCTTCTTTTTGACGGCTACGTCTTTCTTTTTGACAGGGGCTTCTTTGGGCGCCGATTTAACCTCTTTCTTACGAGTCGCGACGAGTGCCTCGACGTCATCAAAGGAAAATGCGATCGGTGTGGCCTTCTTGCTCGCAGCGTCACCTTCGCGAGTGACGGATGGCTTCTTGGTTAACGGAATCGAGTTAGTAGACTTGTTAGTGGCTGCTTTTTTTACCGGGGTCTTGCTGGCAGCAGTCTTAGCTGCAGCCTTTTTAGCCGGAGTCTTGCTGGCAGGTTTTTTAGCTGTAGCTTTTTTAGCCGGAGTCTTGCTGGCAGGTTTTTTAGCTGCAGCTTTTTTAGCCGGAGTCTTGCTGGCAGGTTTTTTAGCTGCAGCTTTTTTAGCC
>CAZIMR010000005.1:0-1665 GCA_964540215.1 uncultured Puniceicoccaceae bacterium | reverse complement strand
GGAGTCTTTTTCGCAGCTGACTTAACGCTAGTTTTTTTTGCCGTGGTCTTGCTGGCAGGTTTTTTAGCTTTAGCCTTCTTTGCTGCGGATGCCTTAGTTTTTTTGGTAGTCATTGATGAAGTAGAGTGGGGAGTTATTTAGTAGAATTTAAGATTTGTTTAAGTGCTTTGGCACAACGAGGGGATACTGCGCCCCAGGTCTCGGTTTCGACCAAGGCGGGGACCCAGCGCCAGCTGCGTGGGCAGCGTACGCCATCGGCATGCGTGAGTTCGACTGAAAGCTCGGTTGCAGTGTCATCTTCGACGATAGTAACCTGCGAAAGAATAAAGAGTTCCGGTAGATCGGATTCATAGCTTTTGAGGCGCGCGAATTCTGGATCACTCAGCGAACCAGTAATCGTTGCTTTCGCGTCGAGGCTTTGTCCAATTGCTTTCTTTTGGCGGAGTTCCTCCAAGCCATCGTTGAGCTTTTCGGAAAGGAAAGCGCGCAGGGCGCGGATGTCACTGGCGACTGCTGGTTGATCCCATGCGCTATCCACATCCGGCCAGTCGCTGAGCGCGATGGGTTCGTCGGTGAAGTCGCTATCGTTTTGGGCATAGCTCCATGCTTCGTCCGCAGTGTGCGGGATCAATGGCGCGACGAGTCGTGTGAACACGCTAAATAGGATGCTGATCGCGGTCTGTGAGGAGCGCCGGAGAGGATCATTAGGCGCACAGGTATAAAGACGATCTTTGAGGATGTCATGGTAAGTGGCCGAAAGTACATTCGCACAGAATGGATCGATGATGTCCTTAAATGCGCGGTGGAATTCGTAGGCTTCGTAAGCTTCGGTGACTTTGCGCACGAGTTGTGCGAGCTCGTCGAGGACCCATTTGTCGACTGCGTTGAGGTCGGCGAGCGGTACCGCATCAGTGGCTGCGTCGAAGTCGAACAGGTTGCTAATTTGGAAGCGCAAGGTGTTGCGCATATTTCGATAGCTGTTTGAAACATTGCGCACAATCTTGTCAGAGACCGGCACATCATTGCGGTAATCCTGCGAACAGATCCAGAGGCGCACGACGTCTGCGCCGTAGCTTTTGATCCATTCAGGCAGTGGGCGTGCTGCACCGTCACTCTTGGAGAGCTTGGTGCCGTCTTCCTTTACGACAAAGCCGTGAGTCAGTAGATTTTTATAAGGTGCTGCCTGGTCAGCGATGACGGAGGTCCACAACGAGCTTTGGAACCATCCGCGGTGCTGATCGCTACCTTCAAGATAGAGGTCAGCGGGCCAGCTTAGGTTGTTGCGCTTCTGCAGCACCGCGCGATGGCTGGTGCCGGAGTCGATCCAGACGTCCAGTGTATCTGTGCCAGAGTGGAGCTGATCCGCGGCTGGCCAGCCTTCGGGCAAGGTGATGCCTTCGAGTAGCTCTGCAGCTGTTTGCTCAAACCAAATGTTCGTGCCACTGACGGCGACCTTCTTGGCGATGGCGCGGATGACGTCGGCGTCGATAAACGCTTCACCCTCTACATCGTAAAATGCGGGAATCGGCACGCCCCATGTACGCTGGCGGCTGATACACCAGTCTGGGCGATTATCTACTGCAGCGCGGATGCGTTTCTCGCCCCATGCTGGGATGAAGTTGACATCCTTGAGTGCGTTGAGTGCGTTTTGGCGATCACCACCCT
>CAZIMR010000004.1:0-15243 GCA_964540215.1 uncultured Puniceicoccaceae bacterium | reverse complement strand
TGACAACGCTCACCCTCATTCTCTCACCGTCCGTGGTGCCCGCGAGCACAACCTAAAAAACATCTCCTGCGAGATTCCGCACAATAAGATCAGCGTCATTACTGGCGTTTCAGGTTCTGGCAAATCGTCCCTCGCCTTCGACATCATATTTGCCGAAGGTCAACGGCGCTTCATGGAATCGATGTCTGCGTATGCACGCCAATTTGTGGAGCAAATGCCACGTGCCGATGTCGATGAGCTGCACGGTATCGCGCCCACTGTCGCGATTGAGCAACGCGTCACTAAAGGCACGCGCAAATCGACCGTCGCCACAATTACCGAGGTCGCTCAACACCTGCGCTTACTGTATGCACGAATTGGCATTCAACATTCTCCTAGCTCTGGCGAAGCTGTGATCAGTCAGAGCGAAGGCGCACTACTCAAGCGCCTCAAAACAATCCTCGCCGAATCCAACGCAAAGCAACTCCATCTCTGCGCTCAGCTGGTGCGCGGGCGCAAAGGCCACCACCAACCCCTCGCAGACTGGGCCAGTGACCACGGCTATGAGACCTTGCGTATCGACGGCCAGCTCGTGCCCATCAGTCAGTTCCAAAAGCTAGATCGCTATAGTGAGCACGATATCGAACTAGTCATTGCCACACTCTCGGCAGGGATGACCTCCGGGTCGTCCGCACTTAAAGAAGCTCTCAAGCTCGGCAAAGGTACCGCCTTTTTGCTCAACTCGAAAAGCGAGATCGTATCTTGGCTCTCCACGAAACGTACCGACCCCATCACTGGTGAAGCCTTCCCCGAGCTAGATCCGAAAAACTTCTCATGGAATAGCGCACGTGGCTGGTGCTCGAGCTGCCGCGGCTATGGCCAAATCTTTGACTGGATGAGTAAAGACGAAGCCGTCGCCATCGATGTGCCCGACGGCGTCGAAGACGGCGACACCTGCCCGGATTGTAACGGGGCACGCCTCAACCCGCTCAGTCGCGCCGTTAAGCTCGCCCTTAAAACCTCAAACAACCAACAACGTTCAACCAACAACGCTGTCAGTCTCCCAGAGCTGATGGCACTGACACCCAACGAATTAATCGACACGCTCAAGCGCGTAAAAACCGACAAACGCAGTGGCCCCGTACTTGACGAACTCCTGCCTGAAATTGAAGAGCGGCTGCGCTTTATGGATCGCGTTGGCCTCAACTACCTTGGCCTCGATCGCGCCACTGCCACACTCTCAGGCGGTGAGGCGCAACGCATCCGACTCGCCGCTCAACTCGGCTCCAACCTTTCTGGCGTTCTCTATGTGCTCGATGAGCCATCCATCGGCCTCCACGCGCGCGACAACGAACAACTGATCACCGCCCTGGAACAACTCCGCGATCGTGGCAATACCCTCCTCATCGTCGAACACGACGAGGACACCATGAAGCACGCCGATCAAATCATCGACATCGGCCCAGCCGCAGGCATCCATGGCGGCGAAATAGTCGCCTGTGGCACACTCGCACAACTGCGTAAAAACCAGGCATCGATCACCGGCAAATACTTACGCAAGAGCATGCCGCACCCCTTGCGCGGGGCATGTCGTGAACTCCCCGCGCAATGGAGCCCGCGCAAAAAAAAGAGCAACGAGCAATGGATCAGTCTAGAAGGCGCTGCCTTGCGTAACCTCAAAGGCTTCGATGTACAAATTCCCAAGCACCGCCTGACCGCAATTTGCGGCGTCTCGGGTGCCGGTAAATCCACCCTGACCCGCGACCTGTTAAAGCCACTGGTCGAGTCCGCGATCGAAATCAAATCAGCTAAGCTGACTCCCAAACAAACTCCCCACCTGTTTAAGGAGGGCTGCTCGAAAAGCGGGATGGTCTTCAAAGCACTGCACGGAGCACAAACCGTGCGAAAAGTGATCGAGGTCGATCAATCACCGATCGGTAAAACCCCACGCTCCACGCCGGCCACTTACATCGGTGCGTTCGACATCATCCGCGACATCTACGCCAGCCTGCCTGAAGCACGCGCACGAGGCTACAGCGCCGGCACCTTCTCGTTCAACACAAAGGGCGGTCGCTGTGAGACCTGCAAAGGCGCAGGTCGCCTGAAGCTAGAAATGAATTTCATGCCCGATACCTATGTGACTTGTGAGGATTGCAACGGCCGACGCTACGGCGCCGAACTCGACGAGCTGCGCTGGAATGGCAAAAACATCGCCGATGCCTTACTCATGAGTTTCGAGGAAGCCGCCGAATTCTTCAGCTTCCACACCGGCCTAAAAGGCTTACTCGAAGCCATGGTCGAAACTGGGCTTGGCTACATCGCGCTCGGGCAATATTCTCCCACCCTTTCTGGCGGCGAAGCCCAACGCCTCAAGCTCGTTAGCGAGTTAGCTAAAGGCATGCCCACCTACAAGGAGCGCCAATACGACAAAGGCCAAGGCAACCTCTACATCCTAGAAGAGCCCACTATCGGCCTGCACCTCAGTGACGTTGAACGCCTGATCGAATTGCTGCACCGCCTGGTCGACAAAGGCCACACCGTAGTCGTCATTGAACACCATTTGGACGTGATCGCTGATGCCGACTATCTCATAGAGATCGGCCCTAACGGCGGCGATGCCGGGGGTAAACTACTCTATCAAGGTGCAGTGGCAGGTATTAAAAAGATAAAGGCTAGCGTGACAGCCCCATTCCTGAAAGATTGTTAGAAGTGACTGACGTATGGCTAAACCTGCCCCAAAGGAACCAACTAATAAATTGGAATAGGCAGTTTCTTCAAACACTCTCCTATCCATAATGACCACATCCAACGTAAGCTCTCTCGATCTCAGTAAAGCATTTCCCCGCAGCCCGCGCGCGACACTAGCTGGCTACGTCATCGCAGCGCGCACACTTGACAAGTGCCGAGCAGTGATCGCTGGCACCGCGGGCGAATATCACTTCGATTGCCCACTCGACCAACTGTTCCTCGATTTTGCGGGGATCACTGCCGAGGACTTTAAAGCCTTCGCCGCAACAGGTGCCGATGATGCCGCCGTAGCCGAATGGATCCAAGCCACCGCTATTGATCACAAACAGGAGACATTGGTGCAATGGAACAACGACCTACGCTTCAAGCGGATCAGTGAAATGCCGATCAAGCTGCAGATGTATCTTGAAGGCTACATCGCAGAGTTCATCCCATCCGACAAAATCGTTTACATGTGGTTCGACGTCTACGACATCGAAGAGCAACGTATCTAATATTCGAAGGCAGGTCCCACTCCAGCGTTTGCCTAAATTCCGAAGGAAATCCAGTATTTTCCGCGATTCGGAGAGTTTCTCAAATTCTCTGAAAATAAGGATTGATCTTCGCGCTCAGCGCGCTTTCTTCCTCGGTATTGGTATGGAGAAGTGGCTGAGTGGCCGAAAGCGCTTCTTTGCTAAAGAAGTGAGCCTCAAAAGGGTTCCATGGGTTCAAATCCCATCTTCTCCGCCATCTTTTAAAACCCGCGAAACACTCGCGGGTTTTTTTGGGTACGCTCACCAAGACGTAATGATGACGATTTCGCCAATTAGGGCATTCAGCGCGGATCTGGCAGAGCCGCGAAAGCGACCCTCAGCAGCATACGAAATATGCTTTGTTCTAAAAACCAAACGACTCAGGAATCATCGCCACCACCTGCAGCTCGAACGGGCACGGCTGCATCAGAGCGATTTTGCCGAAATTGAAAGCGATTGATCTCACGTAACGAAAGTGTCTCTCCAATCTCCTCGTAACTCTCGGATTCCTGCAACATCCTTTCATACATACGTTTGTCCTCGATCTTCTTCGCAGTCGAACTTGTGCTTATCTGGGCCTGACGCTCGAGCTCAGCCAATCGTCCATTCCACTTAGAGATATCCATCGATTTAGTGTCAAATTCGACTGTTTCAGAATTAAAGCGCTTTTTATCTTTAGTTTCTGTTAGCGAAATATTCGATTTCTCCAAGCCGAGTGAGCAATAATGTGAGTCCCATTGCTTAAAGGGAAACGACTTTTGCATCAAACTAGACTTCTTATTGCCCGACCACGATTTTGGTTCGAAGCGCTTTTGAGACAGCTTTTTTTCCTGCTTATCATATGCATCCACTGCCGAATTCTCGCCCCGTAAGTGGGTAACCATCATTACAAATACTAGAGCGATAAAAAAAATCAATGGGACTTGAATACGCATATCGGAAATAACAAAAAAAAGAATACTGCTTAAAATATCAAGCTAATCTGCCCAATCGCCCGATTCGAATGAGCGACACTCGGCGCTTTGCAATATTGACTGACAGTAAACGAACCTTCTAAATCTGAGTTTTTCTATAACATGGCAACACAGAACACAGACTACGACTTTTCCGCAATTGAGCCAAAATGGCAGGATTTCTGGGAGCACAACGCAACTTACAACGCGAAGGACTTTGAGGACCAGCCGACTTTCTACATCCTCGACATGTTCCCCTACCCCTCGGGCGCGGGCTTACATATTGGTCACCCCGAAGGCTACACCGCCAGTGATGCGCTGAAGCGCTACAAAAAGGCCAAGGGCTTCAACGTACTTCACCCGATGGGCTGGGACGCCTTCGGCCTACCAACTGAGCAATATGCGATCAAGACTGGCACGCACCCGAGCATCACCACCAAGGAAAACGTCGCACACTTCAAGACACAGCTTCGCCAGCTAGGATTCGCCTATGATTGGTCGCGCGAAGTCAACACCACCGATCCCGGCTATTATAAGTGGACACAGTGGATCTTCTTGCAGCTTTTCAAAAAAGGCCTCGCCTACGTCGATGAGAAGCCGGTCTGGTTTTGCCCCGAGCTCGGTACTGTGCTGGCTAATGAAGAAGTGCTCAACACGCCGGAAGGTCCCCGTTCTGAGCGTGGTAGTTTTCCCGTCGAACGCCGCCCTATTCGTCAATGGGTGCTTCGTATTACCGAATATGGTGACAAACTTATCGCGGGCCTGAAAGACCTGGACTGGCCCGACTCAACTAAGCGCCTGCAGGAAAACTGGATCGGCCGCAGTGAAGGCGCCGAGATCACCTTTGATATCGTTGGGTATGATGCGGACCTGACTGTCTTCACGACCCGCCCGGACACCCTTTTTGGTGCTACCTATATGGTGATTTCACCCGAGCACCCGCTACTCTCCCAGATTACCAGCAGTGCACAGAGCGACGCCGTATTCGCCTACGCGGAAAAAGCGAAAAGCAAATCCGATCTGGAACGCGCCGAACTGAGTAAAGAAAAAACTGGCGTATGGACCGGTGCCTCTGCGGTCAATCCGGTCAGCGGTAAGGAAATTCCAATCTGGGTGGCCGACTACGTGCTCATGACTTATGGTACAGGCGCAATCATGGCTGTGCCAGCGCACGACACCCGCGACTTTGAATTCGCCAAAGAATTCGACCTCGAAATCGTGCAAGTCATCGACGACAACGCCCACGCCAAAAAAGATGCCACTGGTGGATTGACCGAAGCTTACACTGGCCCAGGCGATTTAATCAACTCAGGCGAGCAAAGCGGTAAAGACTCCGAAACTGCGAAGAAGGCGGTGATCGCTCAACTCGCCGCTGAGAAACGCGGCGCAGCGACGGTCAACTTTAAGCTGCGCGACTGGCTCTTTTCACGCCAACGTTATTGGGGCGAGCCCTTCCCGATCGTCTGGGTCAGCGAAGCCGATTATGCGAAAGTGGACGACTCGCTTAAATCGGTCGAGCGCCCCGTCAGCTGCCAAATTAATGGTCAACTACGCTTTGCCGTTGCCCTGCCCGAGAGTGCACTGCCTTTGGCATTGCCGGAAGTGGAGAGCTACACACCGTCGCCCGATGGTCAGAGCCCGCTGTCGAAAGCCGAGGAATGGCTACACCTCTATATCGATCCAACAACTGGAGCCACTTCCAGCGCGCCGGTCGAAGGATGGCTAACAGGCTCACGCGAGACCAACACCATGCCTCAATGGGCTGGTTCCTGCTGGTATTACCTGCGCTACGTAGATCCGAAAAACACGGACGATCTGATCGCCCCAGAAAAAGAAAAATACTGGGGCTATCCGGACTTGTATATTGGCGGCGCGGAACACGCGGTGCTCCACCTGCTCTATGCCCGCTTCTGGCACCATGTGCTTTACGACCTTGGCGTAGTGAGCGATCCTGAGCCGTTTAAAAAGCTCTTTCATCAGGGCATCATTTTAGGCGAAGACGGCGAAAAGATGTCAAAAAGCCGCGGTAACGTGGTCAGTCCTGAAAGCATCGTCGTGAACTACGGAGCCGACGCCTTACGCCTTTACTTGATGTTCCTCGGACCACTTGAAGCGATGAAGCCATGGAACACCAAGGGCATCGAAGGCATTGCCCGCTTCCTGCGCAAGGCATGGCGCCTCGTCGTGGCAGAGGACGGCTCACGCCAAGCCACAATTGGCGCGGCCGAGCAACTCGACGCCGATACGGATCGCATCCTGCACGCGACGATCAAAAAAGTCAGCGAAGACTACGAGGCGCTCGGCTTTAACACCGCGATTTCGCAAATGATGATTTGCGTCAACCAACTCGGTAAAGCCGACGCGCTCACGCTCGACGCAGTCGAATCCTTGATCAAACTACTCGCACCACTCGCGCCGCATATCGCCGAAGAGCTCTGGCGATTCCTCGGCCATACAGGCAGTATCGCGGATGCAGGATGGCCAGTATTTGACGAAAGTAAATTGAAGGAAGACAGCATTAAAATCATCTTCCAAGTGAATGGTAAATACCGTGGCGATGCCCAGTTGCCAGCCGACGTCTCCAAAGACGACGCCATCGCAACTGCCAAGGCACACGAAAGGATTAGCGCGCACATTGACGGCAAGGTCATTAAACGCGAGATCTACGTACCGGGCAAAATCGTCAACATTGTAGCTGTTTAATGTATATTCAATCTAAGCCGAGCTGGAAAAATCTCTGCTACCTAGTCGCTGCAGTTAGTTTTCTGGGTGGAACGATCGAATCGAATGGCGCGGACATGGCCGAGGGCATCGCAGTCACCACCGGCATTCAAGGCAGCATACAGATCGAAGATGCCGAATCACGAACCACACAGCCTAAGCTACACGACACGATAATCCTGAATGCATGCACTGTCAAAACTGGCAAGAACGCTCATCTCTTCCTTGCACTCTCAAATGGCATGGGTGTCGGCATCGGCGAAAACTCTACAGTTCAATTCGAAACCTTCATCCAAAAACCATTCACCAAAAAGCGTGAAGGTCTCTCCAACGAGCCATCGACATCCACCCTCTCGATACGTCTATTTAACGGAGACCTGGCGATCGTTAGTAATAATCTTTCGCCGCTTTCAGAAGCCCGTGTGTTCCTGCCCCAGGGTGAATTACAAATACACGCGGCAACATGTATTGTTCAGTACAATCAAATGGGCGCCCAGATCTCCGCTTACGGAGGCCTGTTGACCTATAACTACCCAGATCTGAAGCACCGTGAATTAATCGTCACACCACAAAGCATTCGCATTAGTCCACAAAGTGCCGTGCTCGGTCAAGTCACCGAAAGCATGACCCTCAGCTCACTGCCTAAAGCAATTAAACGATTCGCACAAGCCACTCAACATGCCAGCAAACGAATCTTATTCAAAGCAGGTGATAATGGCGATCCGCCTCGACCAGTTCTGATTGCATCGCCCGCCTACTTCGACCAGCCTGTTGACCGCCCTTACAAGTTCAATGAATAGTCAACTGCTATGAGCCTGCTCCTATCACAATTCCTGCCGGATACCTTTGACCAACGCCCTATCGGCTTAATAGCTGGTAAAGGTCGATACCCGATACTGACAGCTAAACGTATTCGCGAAGCTGGTTTGCCGCTGCGAATCGTGTCCTTCGAAGGAGAGACGGAGCCAGCATTAATCGACTCGATCCCTGCAAACGAACACATTCAAATCAAAGTCGGGCAGCTCGGAAAACTACTTAGATCGCTGCGCCAACTTGATTGTGGCTATGCGCTTATGGCTGGACAAATTACTCCACGACGCCTGTTCCACGGCCTGCATCCAGATCTAAAAGCCCTAAAGATTCTGAACAGCCTCAAGATAACAAATGCTGAAACCATCTTCGGTGCGATTGCCTCCGAAATCGAAGCGATCGATATCACGATGCTCGACGCCCGCTCGTTTCTGGATCATCAACTCGCAGCTGCAGGCTTAATGACGGCAGGCAAGTTAAAGGCAGACCTATCACATATTGAGCACGGTATCCGAATCGCCAAAGGTATTGCTAATCTAGATGTCGGCCAAGGTGTCGTCGTGCGCAATGGCACCGTGCTCGCAGTCGAAGCTTACGAAGGTACTGACCCTATGCTGCGCCGCGCAGGCACATTTAAAACCGACGGTCTGATCTTCGTGAAAACCGTAAAGCGTGCGCAAGACTATCGCTTTGACGTGCCAGTTTTTGGCCAGCGCACTCTAGATATTATGCATGAGTCGGGCATTCGCACGGCGGTACTGGAAAGCGGCAGTGTCCTAATTCTTGATAAAGCGAGTATTCTAGAAAAAGCCCATTCACTCAAAATCGAACTCTTTGGCTTCTCTGAGACCAATGCTATCAGTACAGAGAGTTAATTTATACCTTTATGAAAACTCATTTTTTACATCTCTGCGCCTAATGCTTTTTAAAAGGATGCCATCAAGAGTGCCTTGAATGTGTCGCATATATGCTCATGTAAATCCTAGTGCGCGTCACTATTATCGGAACCTTAACAGCCCTAGCAGTTCCTTATTTTAAGTAAGACAATCCTAGCGGCACCTCGGCCAATACACTGGTCTTGCACACTCTGACCCAGATCGGCGCAATAATATCCTTTACATATCATCATATCATTATACGTTGATTCGTTAACATGGAGACACTTTCGATCAAACAACGTCTAGCGACCAACTATCCACTCTTTTCAGTAGAATTTTTTCCGCCGAAATCGGACGATACGGCACAGCAATTACTTCGCACCGCACAGGACATTCAGACCTACAACCCTGACTTCGTCTCGATCACTTACGGCGCAGGCGGCAGCACACGCAGCCGCACCCTGAACTACGCTCGCCAACTTCACGAAGACTATGGCTACGCCGTGATGCCCCACCTCACCTGCGTTGGACACTCGCGCGAGGAGTTGAAACAGACCATTGCCGAATTCAAATCAGCTGGCCTCAAGCAAATCATGGCGCTGCGCGGTGATCCACCCAAAGGCGAAACTAACTTCACCCCACATTCAGACGGCCTCAGATACGCCAACGAGCTCGTGCAACTCATCCGCGAAGTGTATCCAGAATGCGACTTGGGAGTCGCAGGCTATCCCGAACAGCACCCCGAGGCCCCTTCACTAGAAATCGACCTACTCAATCTTAAACGCAAAGTAGATGCGGGCGCGACTTTCGTCACCACGCAATTATTCTTCGATAACAATGCTTATTTCGAATTCGTCGACAATTGCCGTCGTGCAGGGATTACTGTTCCTATTTTGCCTGGCTTGATGTCGGTCACCTCGTACAAGCAGGCGCTGCGCTTCTGTGAGATGTGTGGCACCAGCATCCCCACCGCGCTCAACCAACAACTCATCGCCGCTGGCGACGACAAGGCTGCAGTCGAAGCAATCGGAATCGAGTGGAGCTATCAGCAAGCTCACGAATTATTAAAAAAAGGTGCCCCGGGGATTCACCTCTACATTCTGAACCGTTCCGGCCCCGCCATTGCTCTGATGAAAAAACTACAAGGCGTTGGATTTTATAGATAAGTTATTTGTTAATCCCTGAGAGTTGTTTGATCTGGAATTCAATCTAACCAATAACGCTCAACCAACAACGTCCAGACCATGGCCAAACCAACTAATTTACAACTCATTGGCAGTGAACTCTGCATTCTCTGGCAAGACGGCAGCGAGAGCTACTTCCCCGCTGATTTTCTGCGCCAACACTCGCCCAGTGCGCAAAACATCGGCGAGAAAGACATCTTCGGTAATCAATACGGCGGCGATGGCCCAAAGGAATTCCCCGGTGTTACGATTCAAGGATGGGACTTCCAAGGGAACTATGGCGTCAGCCCATGGTTCAGTGATGGCCATAAGAGCGGCATCTTTAGCTGGGAATACTTTAAAAGCCTCGAAGCTAAACTGCCACAGAGCTAATTCGTAGCAGCTAGAAGGTGCTCTGATGATAGAATGACTGCCTTAACAGTACTGAGCGGGAGGTCATTGTTGTTCTAAATAAAGCGCTATTAGGCCGGTCCGAGCCGCGACTCTGGCACACCAACTGTTGGCACGAGATAAAGGCTCTCAAAAAATCACTCTTGTCCCTCCCGCCAAACTCATGGTTAAGTCTTCAACATGGCACGACGCACTAAAGGTAGACTGATTGGCACATTTGTTATGCTGGCAGCCCTAACGACGGCGGGTATTCTAGCAATGAGCTTTTACTATGCCACCGCCAGCATCCACGAGCTACTGACGGAGAACCACAAGCTCAACAAAGCGGTGCGTAATCTCACCCATGAAGAACAAATTGGCTATGCGATTCTAGAATCACAAACGCACAACGACTTGGGCCAATTAGAAAGCGTTGTGCGCTTCGTGCAAACCGCGGCGAATGACCCGAAGTCGCTAGTCTCTGAGCAACGCTTCACCATCAGTGGCGACATCATTTACTTCGATGCACTCATCATCAAATTCACCGACGAATACGTGCAAGATGGTACAGAGCGCGCCCTGTATCTGTGGCGACGCATTTACAGCGAAACGACCTCGCCCGCCAATGGCAAAGCGATCGAGGTCCCTGGCACCGCACCGGAGCGCTACCACGCGATCACCAAATCCCTCCATTTGAAGAATCGAGATGTCTTTTGGCAGTCTATTTGGGAGCTCGCGAACGACTCCACTCGCCTCAGCCAATACGGTCTCCAAGCCGTGTTTGGCAATGCCATCTACACCCGCATGCAACTTGGCAAGGTTTACCTATTTAAGATCAGCGCGACTGGGCAAATATACCCAGAAACAGTGGATACCTATTAAATTCAACGGCTTGAAGTTAACGTCCCTAAATTCTATTGCCGAAAGCGGCGGCCTGCTAATGAACTTCGCCTAAGCCTCTTTTGAGCGCTCAATGAGGGCGCCTTACCAACGGTGCGCCCAGGTCGATAACGCATCACTTGATCAAAAGCCTCAGGCAATGCTGATTCGGCTTTAAAATCATGCATCTTGCCTTGAAAAGGGTAACGCATCGAAGTCATTCCAGAATGAAGCATCATCCGTTTCTCACCACTTTCAGTTGCCACTTCTTTATTGAAACTAAAGCTACCATAAGTGCGGTCGCCAACAATCGGATGACGATGATTCTGACATTGCACACGAAGTTGATGCGTACGCCCCGTCATTGGCATCAATCGAAGTAGTGCGATTGGAAATCCGCCCGTCACGGCTTTGGCGACTTGATAACGGGTCTTTGCGGGGATGCTTAGCCCACCTTTGATTAATTTGTTACCGCGATACACATCTTTGGTCAGACTATCACTCCAAGAACCTGCTGGCACCGAGGGCACTCGTCTCACCAGCGCATAGTAAACCTTAACCACTTTATGAGTAGAAAATAGCTGCTTAATCGCGGTGTTAATCGATTCATTAAGTGCCAGTAGTATCACGCCTGATGTCGGCGAATCGAGACGGTTGACCAGCCATGCGCGATGCTGCACATCGCCGACCTTCCAGGTGTAAACCTCATCATCGTAATTGTAACTCGCTTGGAGTAACGAGCGCTTACTCTCCGATACTTTATTCGGATGCGACATTAATCCCGCGGGCTTATCCAGCGCGACCAAGCCATGCTGATTTGAAGTAATTAAGCGAACCCCAGGGCCGAGGGGCAAGTCACTGGGTTGTGTTATCTGTTGCGGCGAAGTCATAAGAAGGGGGCTGAGAACATGACGACGTAAAACAAGAGCACAATATTTTTAACGATAATGAAAGACAACTTGCAGCGAGCGAGCTTGGCCAAAGACAGCAACCATCTCTTTGGTCCAAGGGCGGTACGGAGAGCGTTTTGTGAGCGCGGTCTGGCAAATCAAGGTAGCGATCTGACTGGCAGTACTATGCAACACATCTACATCATGTATCACGCCATCAGCGGTAATACGGAAGCTAACTACCACACGGGTAGACGTATCAATCGGTTGGAAAAAATCGATCTCTTGATACCACCCAGCTTGAAGCGCCGCGTAAAACTGTTGTTGATATTCCCCAAACTCGCTAAACGTGGCGTCGATTGCCAGTGCACCACGACGACTGGCGGAGCCCTCGGAGCGCATCACGACACCATTGATCAGATCCGGTGAGAGTGTCGGTCGCGCGCGCGGTATGGGCTTGGCGACAGGCACACCTCCACTCCCATGCGGCTCTTGCTGCTGATCCAGCTGCGTTGCTTGGGGCTGAGACTTGTAGAGCTTAATCGGTGCCTCAGGACTTGGAACCTCAACCATTTCCTTGCCAGTGCCCGGCGTTTTTAGGCTGCTACCAGGACCATCGTTGGCGATCGGCTTTTGTTGAATAAAGTCTGGAGCTGGTAGTGGCTCTGCTGGCGAAATCACCTGTGCTGCTTGCGCACCATTCTTACCACCATCCCTGCCCTCACCTTCGCCTAGCGGCACGGCGGACTGATATATACCCGGAATCAGTGGTGTTGCCTGATCCATAGCACCTTGAATAATTTTTTGCGAGTTCTCCTCACCCTCAACATTGGGCGCGTCAAGCAATGCTTCCTTGAGGCTTTGATCCGAGGCTTGTTGTGCGCGGAAAGAATATTGATCCTTACGATCCGGCTCATTTTCTGGCAGCTCAGGGTTCGCCTCGACGAATTTGGGCTCATCAGCAGTGACTGGTTCCGGCGGTAGCAATATAATTTCGAGCGGCTCATCGTGCGCATCAAGCGCTGCCTTAGACATCAGGAATTCGGCCGGCACTACAACGAGTAGACTGAGGTGCAACAGCAACGCAATGATTAGAGCTGCAGCCGACGACCACCATTGCTCACGCCTCGCTTCTTGAAACGGATTTTCGAATCGTTGTGCTGTAGGTGCCTGAACCAAAGTATATTTAGTCAATTAGCTTTAAACTCGAAAATCAAAGCCGAGTTCGGATAGCCGTGCCTCGAGAGCTTGAATCGGTAGCCCCATGACATTTTCAACAGAGCCTTCGACCGCTTCAATAATCATCTCGCGTCCTGTCTGAATCCCATACGCACCGGCCTTATCGAGCGGATCGACGCATTGAAAATAAGCAATAATAGTCGCATCGTCTAAAGTCTTGAAATGCACTTGACTGGCTTCAACAAAATCATCTTTCAGTCCACCAGCCTGCCATCGCAATGCGATTGAGGTATACACTGTATGTAAACGCCCTGAGAGTTGCTTCAGCATCGAACGCGCATCATCTAAGTCGACCGGCTTATTTAATACGATGCCATCGAGCGCCACCGTGGTATCCGAACCAAGCACCAAGGCATCCGGGAAATCCTTCGTCAGGGCATCTGCCTTCAATCCGGCATTGTGCAATACCATCTGAGCGGGGCCATCGTCGGGTGAATTATACTCTTCGACATCGGCCGGACAGATTCGAAACTGCAGGCCAATCCGTTCCAGTAGTTCACTGCGCCTAGGTGAGGCCGAGGCGAGGATCAGTTGTAGTGGATGTGAGTCGGCTCGATTCATGCACTTAAATATTCAGCAAAATACTTTTTTATTTGATATAAATCAATCCAAGACCGTTTCCACTGACCCGATTGCGCGAGCATAAGCCAAGCGACTCACACTGTATAAATACACGGAGTTGAGGTGACTGCGCTCCGCATCGGCGAGTCGCTGTTGCGCATCAATCAGTTCACGGTTATCCGCCAAGCCCTCTCGATATCGAAGCTCAGCCTGCTCGACCTCATCAAATCCAAGGTCGATTTCTTTCTGTGCGAGCCCCATCTGCTTATAACGTGAAGTCATATCAAACAACGCGGTTCTAAACTCACTCTCAATGCGTTTATCCAGCACCCGCATTTGATAGCTCGCTTGACGAGCCACTGCGGCAGCTTCGCGCTTCTCAGATTCGATTCGAAAACCATCAAAGACCGGCACTGAAACGCGCACACCAACGAGCCATGCCTCATTATAATCACTGGAAAATGCTTCATCTGAATCATAGCCCCAATCGCCAAACAGCTCGACACTCGGCAAACGTTGCCACGATGCAGCCTTACGCGCCAGCAAAGCCTGCTCGAGACGCTTCTTCTGCCCGGTTAGCTCAGGACGCGAACCGATTAAAACAGTTCCCTTGATTTTATAATCCTGCATAGCAGGCGGGGCTTTTAACGCATTCATCATTGAGCCATCCAACGTCAACGTGGAATCTAGGTCTAAATCAAGCAACGCTTTTAAGCGCAGCATAGAGGTCTCGGTATTTGTTTCAGCTAGCAATAGGTCCCGACCATCTTCCAACGCACGAGCCTTGGCACGTGTCACATCAATTTTGTTACCAGCTCCAGCTGAGAGTTGATCTTGAGCCAATTTTAACAAACGTTGACTACGCCCAACATTTCCCTCGACGATTCTCTTTCGGTTTAAGTCTCGGATCTGTGTAATGTAGAGCTGTACCGCTTGCTCCAAAATGTCTTGAACTGCCACCTCGTAATCCATTTTGGAGATCGCATGCTCTAACTTAGCAATCCGATAGCGTGAATATTTTTTGACATCAAACACAGTTTGCGCAGCTTCGACTCTGGCTCCAAAGGAATTAAACGGCGGTGACTCAAAATCATCTCCGGCAAAGCCACGACCGAATTGCTGCCGCGTCTGCGAAGCAACCAGCGATATTTGGGGTAACAATACCGCCCGCTCCTGAAAACTATACTCTAGCGCCCGTCGCACCGTGGCTTTCTCAAACAAAACTTGAGGGCTCGTATCTTTAATTAGTTGATACATGGCATCCAAGGTCAGCACTGGAACCGCTGCGTTAATCTCATCAGAGAGAATCGAGACGACCTCGAGCTCCGGGCCATTTTTTTGTGCATGTCCGGTCATCAGCGCGGAGCAGGAAACGCATAGTAATGCACTGAAAATCTTGAGTTCTCTAAACATCGTAAAATAGTCGTCGCAACGAATCGTAAATATGATAAAATTGTGACTATCTTCGCGGGCCACATATTTGCAAGTCGCCAGTTAAACCATTGTTTTAAAAATACATT
>CAZIMR010000003.1:0-16496 GCA_964540215.1 uncultured Puniceicoccaceae bacterium | reverse complement strand
GAGCGAATTCGCCAGTAAAATACCGGTCGTGAAAAAGGCCTTGGTGGTGAAAGTCCACGCAAAGGCTTGGCCCTCTTCATTGCTCCAGAAGTGGCCATGAATGATGGCAAAAATCAACGAGAAGCCGACACAACTGCCGATCAGCGCCGCACGTCCTTTATTGTCCACCACCAAATAGCCGCGAAAAATCACTTCTTCCACAATCCCCGCGCCGAGAATCGCGAACACGAAGTACCACACCATCTCGCTCTGCTCTGATGCGATACCCAAAGCAATTTCACCGCCGGTCTCGGCAGCCAAAATCAGCAACGCGCCAATCACTCCGATCCCATACAGCCCCCACGAAGCGGAGGTCGCACCCGGCATCCCTCGTGGATCCGGCTGCTCCAAGCTCTGGCTTGAGTGATAGTCTCCAAAATACATGTAACCCACGTAGGCAGCGACGCCGACGTTGAGTAAAATCAGAAAGGGAGATTCGTTCATAAAAAGATGCCTAATTAATAATCGCGGATGACTGATAAAAGCTCAGACCTAATCCATCACTCATGTCTCACTCTCACTCCTCACTCTCACTTAGTCGCTTCGCGGCTAAATATGCCGCGAGTCGTCTTCGTCCTTCGCCACGTAGCCACTCTCTTGACGATCATGGTTGACCTTGTTCTTTTTGGTGTAGGCTGCATGCACATCCTCTGGTGTCATGCCGAGTACCTGAGCCAATGAGATCACGAAGTGAAACAGGTCCACCACTTCGACTTTGGCATTCTGCTCGTCGAATTCCTGATACTTCGCCCACCACTTCCAGGGCACCGAATCAATCAGCTCGGACATTTCCTGCTGCATCGCGCGAGTGTAATTCAACACCCACTTAGTCTTTTCTTCGTCCGACATCTTGTCGGTGTCTACACCAATGCGCTTGTTCAACGCGTTCTGAAGGTCAAAAAGTTCGTCAAATTTATCCATGTATAATGCCTAGGTGCCGCTCCGCCCTCAAGCAAGTGCAAAGAGGCGAAGCATCAGCCCCGACTCTTCATCTTAATCCTAATCATACTCTTAATCCTCTACCAATCTCTCCCAGAATACAAAAATGAGTAGGATTAAGATTAAGAGTATGATTAAGATTAAGCACTAATCCCGCCCTCTCAAGTCTCAGCTCTCAAGTCTCAGCTCTCAAGTCTCAGACCTCAGCTCTCTTACCCGCGCCGCGCATGCACAGCCAACTCGAACTCACCCCACATGGCACCGTCATTTGCCGCGACGACGCACTCAAAGAGTTCGCAGCGTTTAACGATTCGGAAGCAGCAGGCCTCATCCGTATCGCAGGCCAGAAGCTGTCGCCTGAAGTCGATGCCTCGGTGCTGTATTGGAAAGGATTTTCTGGGCACTTTATCCGCGCGCTCTGCCAAGCTCCTGCTGCTCACGGAAATAAACTACAGATCAACCCACCCACGGAAGACGAACTCACCGCCATTATTCTCAATACACCTCCCATGCGCGGCGCGGAATACCTGAGCCACGACCTGCTGCGAACGCTCTGGCAACGACTCCTCGACTGGACCCGTGCACAGCTCGAAATCGAGCCCGATCTAACCCGCTTGCTCGCAACGCACGCCCCACTGTGGTCACGCGTCGGGCGCGTTACGCTGCACCTCGCCGAGAACCACAGTGACCCCGAGTATCCATTCGCCTTCATGGCATCGTACGCATCGGGCCTCAGCAAAAGCGGTCGCCTGCAGCAACTCCCTCTAGGCAAAGCGCTCAAAGAATACGCGGGCGCCAACAACAAGGCCGCCCTACTCAAACTGCTCGCACCGATCAACACCGCCAGCAAACAGAGCAAACTCCTCGCCGATCTAGTCGCGAGTCAGGATATCTTTCATCCACTCAGGTGGCTTCCCGCTGAAGCCTACCAATTTCTACAGAGCGTGCCCGAACTCGAAGACGCTGGCCTGCTCGTGCGACTGCCAGATTGGTGGAGGAAACGCACTCGGCGTCCGCAAGTCGCCGCCAAGATCGGCTCGGCCAAAAGTAGTTCCGTCGGCGAACACGGGCTACTCGATGTCACACTCAATGTAGTGGTCGATGGCCACACGCTCAGTGCCGCAGAAATCGAAACACTGCTAGCTGGCGATGACGGACTCATCCTGTTGCGCGGGCAATGGATCGAGATCGACCGCGAAAAGTTACAACAAGCCCTCGCCCATTGGCGCCGGATCGCAGCGCACGGCAACATCTCCTTCGCCGAGGGCATGCGTTGGCTCGCAGGCGCACCCGCCGACTTAGAAGCTGGCGATGCCAGCGAAATCTTCCACGAATGGGCCTTTGCCGAACCGGGCGAAGCGCTGACCAAACTGCTGCAACAACTCAAAGACCCAGCACCACTCGCGCCACCCGCTACGCTCAATGCCACTCTGCGACCCTACCAGCAAGCCGGCCTCGACTGGTTGTGGTGGTGCACCCAAACAGGCCTCGGCGCTTGCTTGGCCGACGATATGGGCCTCGGCAAAACCATCCAGTTACTCGCCGCGCTGCTACGCAAACAACAACAAACCCCAGACGCTGCCCCCGCCTTACTCATCGTGCCCGCCTCCCTGATTGGCAACTGGCAGCACGAAGCCGAAACATTCGCACCCTCCCTGCGTCTGTTCATCGCACACCCGTCCGCATGCCCCAAGGACATCCTGCACACTACGCCCACCGAGCCGCTTGCGAACGCAGATCTCGTCATCACCACCTACGGCATGCTAAGCCGGCTCGACTGGCCAGCGCAAACCGAGTGGAGCTGGGTGGCACTGGACGAAGCGCAGGCGATTAAAAATCACACCTCCCGCCAGAGCAAAGCGGTCCGCGCACTCAAAGCAGACGCACGCATTGCCCTGACGGGCACGCCGATCGAAAACACCCTCGGCGACCTCTGGTCCTTGTTTGACTTCATCAACCCCGGCCTGCTCGGCAGCTCTGGGCAATTTGCAAAGTTCGCCCAAGGTCTGCGCACAGACAAGCGCGAGCACTACGCGCCGCTACGCCGACTCGTCAGCCCTTACATTTTGCGCCGCCTCAAGACTGACAAGTCAATCATCAGTGACTTGCCCGACAAGACCGAGATGAAAGTCTTTTGTGGGCTCAGCGCGGAGCAAGCAAAGCTCTATCAGGACACCGTCAAAAGACTTAAAAAAGAACTGGCAGCAACCACAGGCATTCAGCGCAAGGGGCTGGTACTCAGCTACCTGATGCGCTTTAAGCAAATCTGCAACCACCCCGACCAACTGACAGGCGCGGGCGACTACGTAGCCAAGCACAGCGCCAAGTTCGAGCGCCTGGCCGAACTAGGCAGCCAGATCGAATCGCGCGGCGAAAAGGTGCTGATCTTCACCCAATTCCGGGAAATGACTGATCCACTGGCCGACTGCCTCGCCGCCATCTTTGGCCGCAGCGGACTCGTCTTACACGGCGGCACGCCGATCAAGCAACGCCAACAAATGGTCCAGCAGTTCCAGCGCGAAGACGGCCCGCCCTTTTTTATTCTATCGCTCAAAGCCGGCGGCACCGGGCTCAACCTCACCGCCGCCAATCACGTCGTGCACTTCGACCGTTGGTGGAATCCCGCCACGGAAAACCAAGCCACCGATCGCGCCTTCCGTATCGGCCAGCAGCGCAACGTGCTAGTTCACAAATTCATCACCCGCGGCACACTTGAAGAGAAAATAGACCGAATGATTTCTGAGAAACAACGCACCGCCGACCAAATTTTATCTGGAGGTGCGGAGAAATCGTTGACCGAGCTCAATAATAACGAACTCTTAGACCTGATCCGCCTCGACCTATCACACGCCAATACCACACTATGAGCTGGGACGAATTCAGTGACCAAAAGCCTCCTTCAGTTGGGCAATTACGGGCTCAAGCCGAACAGCGCAGCCAAGTCCTCACCGACGAGGGCTACCTGCTAAGTCCCATCCCCACCGCCTCACGCAACGGCGCGATCGCCAAAAGCGTCTGGGGTAAAGCATGGTGCAAACACCTCGAAGCCTTCAGCGATTACGAATATCATCTGCCACGCGGCCGCAGCTACGTGCGCAACGGTGCAGTCATTGACTTAAAAATCGGACCTCAAATCGTGACCGCGATGGTCAGCGGCACCGAACTCTACGAGTTGACCATCAACATTGATGCACTTGATCTCGAAAAGTGGGCAGCCATCAAAGCGCGCTGCCAAGGCAAGATCGGCTCACTGGTCGAAATGCTGGAGGGCACGCTCTCCGACGAGATCATGTCACTCGTCATGGACTCGGACGTAGGACTTTTCCCAAAGCCTCAGGAAATCCACTTTAACTGCAACTGCCCCGACTGGGCAGACATGTGCAAACACGCCGCCGCCGCGCTCTATGGAGTCGGCGTGCGCCTCGACGAATCGCCTCAACTACTGTACCAGCTTCGCGGCGTTGATCACACCGAACTAATCAGCCTCGACTCCGCCGTTAGCGATCTAACCAAGCCAGAGTCCTCACGCCGCCGACGCACCTTGGATAGCGATGCCCTCAACCAGCTGTTTGGGCTCGATTTAGACGATTAAGAACCAAAATAGCAGCGACTTTTAACACTTGCCGCATAAAAATTACTACGCTAGCTCTATTTGCCTCGATACGTGACTCGCCTCAAAGCCAACAACTCGGCTTCGACTTATGCGACTTCCCTGAAGATCGCCGCGATTGATCCGTGAGTCCGTATGATCGAGTCAAACACATGTGTTTGGTACGCTATGACTGTTCTAGCACACCAAACACCAATACAACATAAGTAACACACACATAAGATGCCAGAATTCGAAGAAACTAATTCACAACCAAATCCAAGCCACAGCTACACACCTAGCTCAGATGCTTCCAAGAAGCCACGTGGCCGCCGCCGTAGCGGTGGATTTAAGACCGAGGTCGCCTCCTCCAGCAGTGCAGCAATCGGTGAAGTCAGCGCAACAGAAGCCTTGCAGAGTGAAAAGCTCAGCGGTAGCGCACGCCCTGAACAAACACTTGAAGAACGCCCTCAGCGTGAGCGCAAGCCTCAGTCAGTCAGCGTAGACACTTCCTCCGAAGACACCGTGGAGGAAGAGCGTGCCCCTCGTGCAGAGCGCGAACCACGCGCACCACGCGAACGTGAACCGCGGACAGAGCGTGAACCCCAAGCAGAACGTGAACCACGCAAGGAACGCGCACCGCGCGAGCCTCGTGAAGAGCGTATCACCAATCCTCAACCGAGCGAAGACACCCTCGCCTCGATCAAGAGCGTCGAAGCCAAACTCACTGAACGCCGTGCCGAACGCGACGCCCGACGTAAAGAGCGCGATGCCAATCGCCCCGCTAGAAGCGAGCGCAAGTCAGAGGCACGCGGCACAAAGCCAAAAGCCAAGGGCAAAGGTAAGCAGCCACAAAAAAAGGGTCTACTTGCTAGGATTCTAGGAGTTTTCGGGATCGGCAATAAGACTAAAGAGAAGCCTGCCGGTAACCGTGGCGGCAATCGCGGCGGACAAAATCGTCAAGGCGGGAACCGTCGCGGCAATCGCAATGGTAATGGCAACCGTGGCGGACAGAATCGCCAAGGTGGCAATCGCGGCGGACAAGGTCGTGGTGGCAATCGCGGTGGGCAAGGTCGTCGCCAAGGCAACGAAAAGCCCCACTCTGCAAAATCACTCAGCAACGAATCTTAACCACAGCGCAGCGCATATAGCATGGATGTCTTCAAAGTTAGCGGGAACGGACCACTCAATGGCACGATCGAAGTCGGCGGCGCAAAAAATGCCGCCCTGCCGATCCTCGCCGCCACCCTACTAACCGACGAGACCGTCGTCCTAAAAAACGTCCCCGATCTGAGCGATATGCGCTTTATGATCGAGATCCTTCAGCACGTCGGCGCCGAGACAGTCCAACCCGAACCCGGCACATGGAAGATCACTGCCAAGGAGATCAGCCATATCGCGCCCTATGAATTAGTGCGCAAAATGCGCGCTTCGGTTTGCCTACTCGGCCCCCTCGTAGCGCGGATGCGCAAAGCGGAAGTTTCGATCCCTGGGGGCTGCGTGATCGGCCCTCGGCCGATCGACCTGCACATCAAAGGCCTGCAAAAGCTCAACTGTAAGGTCGATATCGCCAACGGCTATGTACACGTCGATGCCTCCGCAATCAAAGGTGGCCCCATTTTTCTCGGCGGCCGCAGCGGCAGTACTGTCACGGGTACCGCCAACATCGTCATGGCAGCGGTGCTCGCCCCCGGCACCACGCGCCTCGAATGCGCAGCCTGCGAGCCCGAAGTAGTCGACCTATGCAACCTACTGCTTAAGATGGGCGCCAAGATCGACGGCATCGGCAGCCCGGAGCTCATCATTACAGGTGTTGAAAAACTCCACGGCTGTGAGCATACTGTAATCGCCGACCGTATCGAAGCCGGCACTTTCATCGTCGCAGCAGCCATTACTCGTGGCGACGTCACCGTCAAGGGCATCGCGCCGAAGCTACTTAGCGCCTTCCTCGACAAACTCGAAGAAGCGGGCCTACCCATGGAATTAGGCGAAGACAGCATCCGCGTCCTCCCTTACGAAGGTTCGCTCAAGCCGGTCGACGTCATCACCCTCCCGCATCCTGGCTATCCAACCGATTTACAAGCACAACTCGGCGCGTTAATGACGCAAACGGATGGTATTTCAATCATCACCGAGCGCATCTACCCGAACCGTTTCATGCACGTGCCCGAGCTACAACGGATGGGTGCAGACATCGCAATGGAAGGGCCGAGCGCGATCATCAAAGGTGCCAGTAAGCTCTCTGGCGCACCCGTCATGGCCTCCGACCTACGCGCCTCTGCGGCCTTAATTTTGGCCGCGTTCGCCGCCACGGGTGACACATGGATCCAGCGCATTTACCATCTTGATCGCGGCTACGAACGCTTTGAGCAAAAGCTCACCGCCATTGGCGCAAAGATCGAACGCCTGAGCGAGCTGGAGATGCCAAAAGAGTTACTCGAAGAGTAGAACAAGCACTCGGCTTGGGGCATCTCCTGTGGTGAAGGGTTTTGAGCACTGCGACACAGCCCGAGCCGCCGAAGCCGGCACCGGCTACAGGTTGGCACGCATCGCGACATCGCGATAATCGAACACATACTTGAGCTGTTTCTTAACGTACAGCAGGTGTGCCAGCTGCCCAAAAGGGCCCCAAGGCATCACATAATTGACGCGATCGATGAATCGCACGCCTTCGGGATGGCTGGTGATTTCATGGTAGTGCAACCAAAGCTTATACGGTCCGACGCGTTGCTCATCGACAAACGAATGCCCCTCGCGGATATATTTGATCTCAGTTAACCATGTCTGGCTGCCGAGGATCGGAATACCGACGCGATATTCAATCAATAGCCCATTATACATCTTATCTGGCACATCCGTGATGATCTCAAACGGCATGTCATCTGGAGTAATTGTATCGAGGTTCTTGGGAGAACTGAGAAAATCCCAAGCGGTCGCCATATCAGTATTGATAATATGTTCGCGGGTAAGTTGATGTATTTTGGCCATTATTGACATCTATCGGCCGAAGACTGTAAGAACTTACTCACAATATCCCTGTAAGGTTCGACAGTCCCTCTCGTTCATTTTTATCAATCGATATGAAAAAGCTGAGTAAAATCATAAAACACGCCGCAAAAGATGAAGACAACCGCTTGCTGATGGCTTCATCACCGATCTTCATTATGCACCTGTTGGCGCTTGGCGCCTTGTTTACCGGCTTTAGTTGGGCCGCAGTGATTGCCCTACTGATTACGTATGTGGTGCGTGTGTTCGCGCTGACGGCTGGCTTCCATCGATACTTCTCGCACCGTTCGTTTAAAACTAGCCGCGTCTTTCAATTTATTATGGCCTGGGTTGGCACGTCGGCCGCTCAACTAGGCCCCATGTGGTGGGCAGCGAACCACCGCCATCATCATCAGCACTCCGACAAGCCAGAGGACATCCATTCGCCAGTGATCAAAGATGCCTTTTGGGCTCACATCGGCTGGATACTGTGCCGCGCCTATGGCACGATTCAGCACGATCGAATCAAGGATTTGAGCAAATATCCTGAGCTACGCTTCATCGATCGCTTTCACATTTTACCAGTCGCCTCGTTAATCGGCGTACTTTATGTAATCGGCGCCTATTTGAACGCTTATTACCCAGCGCTCGGCACCAGTGGCATGCAAATGGTAATGTGGGGCTTCTTTCTGAGTACTATTTTAGTTTACCACGTCACCTTCTGCGTCAATTCGGTCACACACATCATCGGCAATAAGCGCTTTGATAATGACGACGAAAGCCGCAACAGCTTTTGGATTGCGCTGCTGACCTTCGGCGAAGGCTGGCACAACAACCATCACCGTTGGCCACTCTCGGCACGACAAGGCATGTATTGGTGGGAGTTTGACCTATCGTATCTGCTGCTGCGCGGGCTCGAAAAGCTGGGGCTAGTCTGGGACTTGAAGGTCTACCCAGAAGCAATCTATGCCGAAGCAGAGCAACGCTCGGCTGAAGGAGGGCGCGTTGAGTAATTATTGGTTGGCACTGCTCAGTATTGGCTTCGTTGCGGCGACTCTCACCTACCTGCTCGCCTGGCGGATTCATCTGATGGCGCTGGTTGATGTGGTCTGGACAGCGGGCCTCGGCATTGCTGCGATTGGGTATCTTGCGCACATGGCGGAACCCACACTGCGCAGCTACGTGGTGTTGGCGGTGCTACTGATTTGGTCCGGGCGCCTCTCAACGTATCTCATCCGCAACCGTGTGCTGAGCGGCAAAGAAGACCCGCGCTACGCCTACCTGACTACGCATTGGGGTAAGCACGCGCGGCGCAATTACTATCCGCTATTTCTGTTACAGGTACTGCTTGTCGCCTTATTCATGTGTCCCATCAGTATCGCCATGACAGCCATCGATGCTCCGTGGGGACTGTTCGACTGGCTTGGCATCGCGATCGCCTTGTGCGCTCTTGTTGGTGAGCATGTCGCAGATCGGCAGCTGGCAAATTTCCGCGCAGCTCCGGCTAACCAAGGGCAGGTTTGCCAGCAAGGCTTGTGGCGCTACTCAAGGCATCCTAATTATTTTTTTGAGTGGCTGCACTGGTGGGCGTATGTCGCCTTCGCAGTCCATTCAAGCCAATGGCCGTTTACATTATTGGGGCCGGCTTGTATCTATCTCTTTCTACGCTTTCTTACTGGCGTTCCGCACGCGGAGCGCTCCTCCCTGCTCTCCCGCGGCGCGGCCTACCAACGCTACCAGCAAACTACCAACACTTTTTTTCCATGGAAACCCCATCAGCCGAATCAACCCTAAGCGGAGCTTCACCAACAGGCAGTCGCCCACTACTGCTGGAGCGACTCTTCCTACGCGCGCTGGGCAATCTACACCAAGGCTACTTACGCATCTACTTTCCAAGTGGCGCATGCGCCCAGAGTGGCGATCCGGCCTTCCCTCCGATTGAACTGCGGATCCAGCGACCCGCCTTTTTCAGGAAAGTATTTTCGGGTGGCAGCGTCGGCTTGGGCGAAGCCTACGTCGCCGGCCTGTGGACGACTTCCGACCTCAGTGGGCTACTCACGCTATTAGCAAAAAATCAAAAAGAGCTCGGCCGCGTGCAATATGGCTTCTCCATTTTAGCGAAGAAGATGAATCAGCTATATCATCGTGCGCGACGCAACACCATGCAGCAAAGCCGCGAGAATATCCAGGAGCACTACGATTTGAGTAATGCGTTTTATGCGACATTCCTCGACCCTACGATGACATATTCCAGTGCTCGGTTCTTGAGCGATGAAGACACACTCGAACAGGCGCAGCTGAACAAAATTGACCGCATGCTTGATCTAGCAGGCGTCAAAACAGGTGACCAAGTGCTAGAGATCGGCTCTGGTTGGGGCGCCTTAGCACGGCGGGCGGCTGAGCGTGGCTGCACCGTAAAGACGATCACTCTCTCGGAGGAACAGTTTGCATATGCCAACAACTGCTTCGAACAAGCGGGCGTATCAGATCGGGTCGAGATCGCACTGCAAGACTATCGAACGCTGGTCGGGCAGTATGATGCCGTACTTTCGTGCGAGATGATCGAAGCGGTTGGACAGGAATACTTGGACAGCTATTTTAAGATCATCCAGCAATCACTCAAACCGGGTGCGAAGGCTGTACTGCAGGGCATCACCATTCCCGACGAACGCTACGCACGCTATTGCCGCAGTTGCGACTGGATACAGAAATACATTTTTCCGGGCGGCCACCTGCCCTCCCCCGGATCGATTCGAGCGCATGTAGCGAACGCCGGCGATATGAAAGTCCTACAAATGGATTCGTTTGGTCACGATTATGCCGAGACGCTGAAGCGCTGGGCCGATGCGTTTAATACACAACTAGAGACCGTGCAATCACTCGGATTCGATGCTGAGTTCTGTCGTAAATGGAATTACTATTTGAGCTACTGCGAAGCTGGCTTCACGACCGAGCTGATTGATGTGCAGCATATTGTGTTAGAGCGCGAGGGCTAGCGCGTTGTCAACGCAGACGCGCTGCTCAATGATTCGCAAGTTAGTGAACGGCGAAATATAATCACGCCCGGCTTTAGTTCTTTGAACTCTTAGCCGACTGCGCAGCAAGCAACGCCTTCAGCTCGACTTTCTGCTCCTCTTGTAACTCCGGCGCACACTGACAATTCGTGGCTTCATGTTGTTTGAAGTGTCGGCACATGTCTTGGCCATCCATGACTTGCCGATTGAATTTTCCGCAAAAAATGCAGAGTTTCACGTGCAATTGAAGAAAGAACCTCTTCGCGGGTGAGAGCTTCGTATAATCCTCTTTGGATAATGAATGAGAGACTTGTTTGCAGGTAAACATTAGAAAATAAAACTACTTAACATCTTTTCCGGTCCATTTTTCTTCGAGCGCCACTTTGAGTTGTTGGCGCGCGCGGTGTAATAAAACCCACAAATAATTCGGAGTAATGTCCATGACCTTACAAACTTCTTCAGTTTCCATGTCTTCAAGCATACGCAGGACAAATGCCTGACGGGCGGGCTGTTTAACTTTATCGATACAGACATTAAAAACGTCCCAGAATTCAGTATTATCATAAGCCTTACGCGGATTGAATTGCCATGGGGCCGGATTAGTCGTGGCGATCCCGCTATATTTGAACCAGAAGCTCTCCAGCAAGGCCTCATCCTCATTATCGATGTCGACTTTGTTCTCCTTAATCGACTTGCGAATCTGATCGACGATCTTGTTGCGCATGATCCCACGCAACCAAAACTTGATATCACGACTGCCATCGAAGCGCTCCAGGGCTTTGATGCCGGCTAGAAAGGTATCTTGCACGCAATCAGCGGCGGCATCGGCATTACGCAACCGAGACATTGCGTAGGCGTATAGGTAATTGCCATAGCGATCCACCCACGTCTCAGGTGGTGCAATTTCAACTTTCGGCTGACTTCGATTTGGAATGATTTGGTCACGATCATCGCTCGCGTGATGCAAGTCAATAAACGTTTAGAGTCTGAATGTTAACTGAGGACTAGACCTAGCGTTTACTCAAATATGAAGGATCGCAGAATTACGGCGAACAAGCTCCGTATCGTGCGCTCTAGAGTATGCGCATGCCAAAGCGAAACAGCTCCCTAACAAAGAAACTTAAATAATCGAATGCGGCTCCAGATGTGCATCACGATCGATTAACGTCTGCGGTGAACTCGGCGACGGGCGCTGGTACACTTGTAGCTTTTTTTTATAATAGAGCTGGGCTGCCTGCCAAATGATCCGCGGCATACTATTGAGTGCCGTATCGAAAGGATGCAGCAGCGCATAGCGAATGATGTTGGCTGTATTGAGAGGCACGCAACACCCTTGTATCCATGTTTTCAACACACATGCACCGTCACGATACAAATCCACTCGTAAGTAAATTTCATCTTCCTCGATCCTAAAAGTGAAATGGTAATCACCAGATCTATCATTAAATGGCGAGACATGAAATGCTTTCGGGCATTGTGCGAGCCATGTATTGGCACGCGCTGCGGGCTCGAGATCTAGCAAGGCGTACACATGCCGATCGCCAAAGGTGTTGTTCACCTCGGCCACCACACTGATCAACTCCGCACCTTGCATACGAAGATGGAAATTAACCGGATTAAACGCATAATTGAAATAGCGCGGCGAAGTAATGATGCGCGTGACTTGCCCAGCACCCTCTGGCCCGAGAAGCGCATCGACCTGATCGCCAATTGGACGATGCTCGCCGTGCAAGTAATCGTGATCGTTTAGGCACAGGATGTTCGACTGATTGTAACCAAAGAGCCTACACTGCTCTGCGATGCAGGATAACTCTTTAGGATCAAAGCCAAAGAAAGTAACTGGATAAGTAAAGGCATGCGCGACTGGACCCATGCGCTGGTGGATCACTTGACCCCGATAAATCTGAGACTTCCAGCTCACAATTTGATTCCAAAGCGCTGCGCAACTTCGACCGCGGACTTAACTGCATCTTCATGGAAGCCATAGCCGAAATAGCTACCGCAGAACCATGTATTTCGCTGCCCATTCATTGCCACTAACTTAGGCTGTGTTGCCATGCTATCAAACGAATAAAGCGGGTGCATGAGGGTCGTACGATTAATCACATGTGCCTCAGGAATTGTTTCACTGGAATTCAAGGTGACCACGTAGTCACGCCGCGTCTTCAAGTCCTGCAAGCGATTCATATAATAACTGACCGATACAGGCTGCGAAGTATCAGCGTGCGCGGATTCGCGGATGAAGTTCCAAGACGACCACAGCTTCGGATTAGGCGGCAGGTGTGTTGGGCTGGTGTGCAGCACTACGGTGTTTGGCTGATAGCGCCACGGTCCGAGACGCTCACGCTCGGAGTCACTCGGGTCTGCCAGCAATTGCAGCGCTTCATCCGCATGCGCACCGATGACCACGTGATCAAAGTGCTGCTCCTTGCCATCCGGCATCTGTAACAGTACCCCAGATTCAGTGCGGCGTATACTCTGCGGCGGCGTGGATAACGCCGGCGCCATCGGGAAGTCCCGCAGCATAGCCTCCACATAAGTGCGGCTACCTCCCGCGACAAATTTCCACTGTGGCCGGTTGATCAAACGCAACAGCCCATGGTTCTCAAGAAAGTGCAAATAAGGTTGAGCAGGGAAATCTGCCATTTTCGCTACCGGCGAGGACCATATAGCCGCACCCATCGGATAGAGATAATTATTCAAAAACGCAGAACCAAAGCGCCGCGATTGGAAGTACTCCCCTAAGGTCTTCCCTTCTAGGTAACCAGACTTGAGGTCTCGAGAGCCAATCCGAGCAAAGCGCCACAGATCTTTCAGCAGGCTCAGGTGTTGAGGCTTAAATAGATAACTGAGCTTAGGAAATAAAGCGCCCAGCGTATTGCCAGAATAGCCGTAATCACTCGCTCGATCATAATAGCTAAAAGTCATCGAACTATCAGCCAGCTCGACTCCCAATTGCCTAAGCACCTCTGTAAAGTGTGGATAGTTGCGGTGATTCATCACAATGAATCCCGTATCCACCGCGACGCCTGCATCGGCACCAGAAGGAACACGCAAGGTGCGGGTATGTCCGCCCGCATAATCGTTTTTCTCAAACAGATGTACCTCGTGCTTACGGTTGAGCAGCCATGCCGCAGTCAGCCCAGCGACGCCACATCCAACGACTGCGATCTTTAGCGGTTTATTTGATTGAATAGGGGACGTTACTGAATTCGGCATAGGTATATTTAGTTTTACTATACGAGATTATCACTGACAACTTACAGCAGCCTGAATTATTTGTAATGAATCCTCACTTTACTCGTTTTATCTTCCCAATGAAACATCGCAACCTTTACATTATTAGCGGTCTTTGTGCGTTACTTGCAATGACTGCCTGCAACAACTCATCAAACGATATGCACACTCAAACCGTCCCAGATAGCGACTACAAGGCCGCGCTTGAGCGCTCGAACCCATCCCTCTACCAGCTACCGGCCGCAGGCTCAGTAGAAGAAGCGGCAATGCTGGCTGGTATCGAAGATCTGTTCACCAACTACACGTACGAAAACTTAAGTAGTCAGACCACCGAGGTGTATGCGCAAGAGGTGTATTTCCGAGACGCGTTTAAACAGTTTTTTCGCCCAGAAGATATTCGTGATTATATGCTTCACGGCCTCGAACCGCTCACTGCCGCCGAGTTCATCTTCAACCGCGTGATTCGTAGCGATGGCGAGTTCTACATCGACTGGACCATGCGCCTAGACTTTAAAAGCACGCCCCTAAACACATGGGAAGAGTCGATTGGCATGACGCATGTTCGCTATAACAGCGAAGGGAAAGTCATTTTCCATCAGGACTACTGGGACCCGACCGACATCGTCTACCGACGCATTCCAATCGCGCGGCAGTTGATCTCGTACACTAAAAGTAAGATGTAGCGGAGCAAGTTCTGGCAATCCCACTACGCTTAGACCCGGGCCTCCATCAGCGTAGTAATACTGGAGCAGAAGAGTCGCTCTAGGAATATGGTTCAGGCTCTAGGCAGCGTCTGAATTGCAATATTCTAATGTGGGCATTCAAAAAATAACGTCAGTAGTACTGCTTAGGCCTTCGCTTCGACCGTCACAAAAAAGCCCCGTTCGGATAACCGAACGGAGCTTTTTGAAATGACTTTCGCGGTGGCTTACTCGAAGCTATGGGCACCGAGCTTACGAGGAATCTTCACCATCTTAAGCTTAGCAAGGACAGGCACGCCATTTTCGAACGGCACCTTCACCTCACCTTGAATGAGCGGTAATGCATACTTATAGAAGTTGTAGTTCATGCTGACACCATCTTCGTTGATCCAACTCTCAGGAAGCTTCTTTACGCCGTTGGCGATTTCAGAAAGCGGCGTGAGGCCTGTTTCACAGGTGTAGGTTTCACCATCTCCGCGAACGAGTGTGACCATCTTGTCGGTCTCACCTGCGATCGCCGCTTTAACAGCCGCTTGGCCTGCGAGATACGCTTCATCGTTATCCGTTTGCGAGGAGCAGTGAACTGCAGCGCGTTGTGACATGCCGAGGGAAACCGCGCGCGCCTTGATTTGAAGTGTTTCCTCGACAAGGCCGCGGAGGTATTCACCCGCGCCACCGAGCTGCGAATGTCCGAACGCATCAGAACTGGCACTTGCGGTGGAAACAAAGTTACCATCCGCATCGACGAGGCCTTCGCCCACCACGACCACACAGTATTTCTCCTTTTGCAGAACGTGCTGTACATCAGAGATGAATTTCTCAGCCGAGAAAGCGACCTCTGGAAGATAGATGAGGTGCGGCGCGGCATTTGGCTCGTCACGACTCTTGGCAAGCGCGGCACCGGCTGCGATCCAACCTGCGCTACGGCCCATGACTTCGATAATTTGCACCAGATCGTATTGGCCCATCGCTGCATTGTCGCAGGCGATTTCTTTAACGGTCGTCGCGATGTATTTGATCACACTGCCATAACCTGGTGTGTGGTCCGTGGTGACAAGGTCGTTATCGATTGTTTTTGGAATACCAATCACGCGGAGATCATAGCCGCGTTCTTGAGCCAGCTTGGAGATCTTGTCGGCAGTGTCTTGCGAGTCGTTGCCACCAGCGTAGAAAAAGTAACGGATATTGTGGGCCTCGAAGACTTGCAGCACACGGTCGTAATCCTGCTGGTTCTTGAGCTTAAAACGGCAAGTGCCGAGTGCTGCGCCAGGTGTGTGGCGAAGAGCGCGGATCGTTTGCTGAGTCTCTGCAGCGAGATCGACGAGTTGCTCGTTTAAGATGCCAAGTACCCCGTTTACCCCACCGTAAATTTCTTCGATACACTCGTGGTTGAGCGCTTCGGCAACGACACCCGCAAGGCTGGCGTTAATAACGGATGTTGGGCCACCGGATTGGGCGACGAGGCAATTTCCTTCGAGTTCTTCTGACATAGGTAATTATTCTCTGTTAATTTAAAAGCTGTCTTGTGTGTAATTTCGGCCGCACTGAACGCAATACTTAAAGAATCGCGCCTGGTGTATAGTTGGCCGCATCTGGGAAGTTTTGAGCTTCTTCGCGAACCGTCGCACAGAAGTTCTCGACCTGCGTAGTCGCCAATCCAGTCATGGCTTGAGCGCGGCCCATCATCTCAGCGAGCTCTGATTCAGAAAGACCGAGGCGGGAATCGGCACCGAGACGAGCGACGAGATCGTTGCTGGTGATGGTGCCGGCACGCAAGTCACGGACGGTCTGCACCGCGTGCTCCTTGATCGCTTCGTGAGCCTCTTCGCGGCCTGCACCTGCTTTGACTGCCTCCATGAGGACGGTGGTCGTGGCGAGGAATGGGCCGTAGCGCTGGTTCTCTTGGTCGATCACCGCCGGGTAAACTTCCATCTGATTGAGAATCGTGATGAAGGTATCAATCAGGCCATCGATTGCAAACAAGCTGTCTGG
>CAZIMR010000002.1:0-20864 GCA_964540215.1 uncultured Puniceicoccaceae bacterium | reverse complement strand
GCGGGGTTGACTAAGTTCTTCACCTCTTGCCACTCGACGCGTCGCCACTTCGGATTGGCTAAAATCACTGGCACACCCGCGTGCACCGCCGCAAAAAAAGCCGCCGCAAAGCGGAGCGGATCTTGCTCCAGAACCATCGCCCCGCGCAGGTGCGCTGGCTCGCCAGCGAGTTCGATTTGTGCAGCGCAGTGCAGCGCCCGCAGAAAAAAATCCTCCCCGGTGATCCCTCCGATCCAATCGCGCTTCAACGCGTTTAAATCAAATTTGGCAGCTGTTTCCATATCATTTCAGGAGTCAATCGGGCGCAGTCAACCGCACTAATAATAGGCGCGGATTTCTGCGAGGATAGACCATCGGCAAACGCGGCTAAAGTATCAAACCCAATTGCTCGATTGTAATCAGGTAATTGATCGGCAATTCGCAACGTATTTTCGAGCCCGACTGCCGTCTCAAACACAGACGATATCACCACTCGCTCGGCCACAGGGCGCAAGCGCTCGACCAGCGCACCAATGTCGCCCATCAAGGCGGGCTTCACCACCAACGGCCCGCTCCATTCGCTCAGCCACTGACATCCAGCCGCCGAATTTAACGACTCGTCCAAAGCGATCGGCACACCAAACGACTCAGCATACCCAGCCATCAATGACTCCCGCCCAACAGATAAGGGCTGCTCCAAATATTCAACCTGATCGGCATATCGCTGTAAAACCCACAACCAACTCTCCAGATCTGTAACACTGAATCCGCAATTCGCATCTAATCGCAAACGAGCCCCCGTCGGCAGTAGTGCCATCATCTTTTGAAACAACGTCTGCTCCACTTCAGCAAGATCCACTCCGACCTTCCATTTAAAAGTCTCATAGCCACGAGCCAGTTTAGTCCGTAACACTCGCAGCCCCACAGCTCCAGCAGGCAACAGCGCCGCCACCTCATAATTGCGCCGACCAGCCGAGGCCGGATTCGCTAGCATCTGCCCCTGCGCTGAGCTCAAGCCAAAGGCGCAACACGGCAACGCTGCTCGCGCCGCCACATCATCTGCCAACTCTGAATCTGCCACCAAGCCCCATAAAAAGTCCTCTGCCTCTGCCAGTGTCTCACTGCCAAACTCCGGAATCGGTGCAATCTCACCATATCCCACGCCTAAATCATCCTCCACGCGGACAATAAAGCCTTCGCGCACCGACCACGCCCCGCGCGCGGTACGAAGCGGCTTCGTGAAGGTTCTCTGATACGGTTGGAAAGAAAAGCGACGACCCATTTGCCCCAAACTGTCGTTTCTACTTGAGAAAAGACAATCTTTTGCTGCATTCAGTCTATGAAAGCACACGCAGCTCCCAGTCTCGCAGATTTCTATCAGCCCGCCGATCAGTTCTTTTACGGCAGCTTACCCACCGGCCTAACCTACGACGACGTCTCGCTCGCCACGCTCTACTCAGATGTGCTGCCGCGACAGACCAACCTTGCGACCCGCATTTCCGACGCGCTGGAATTGCAGATTCCCATCATCTCTTCTGACATGGACACCGTGACCGAATCGAAGATGGCGATTCAGATGGCACTCAACGGCGGCCTTGGACTCATTCACTACAACATGAGCGATGAGAAGCAGATCAAAGAAGTCGCCCGCGTAAAGAACCACATTCACGGCTTCATTCAAGAGCCGATCAAAGTCGGCCCAGACCAGCAGATCGGCGAAGTGCTGAAATACATCGACTCCCGCGGCTTCGGGTTTAGCACCTTCCCCGTCGTAGATGCTGGTAACAAGCTCCTCGGCCTCCTGCCTGGACGTGCCGTCAAACCACGCTATGCCGATCGTCTCGTCTCCGAGGCCATGACGCCACGCGAGCAAGTCTACTCGCTGACCGAGAAGGAAATGGGCCAAGACCCGATCAAGACTGCCGACGACTTTTTTACCAAGCACCTCGGCATTCACAAACTGCTCATCGTCGATGACAACGATTGCCTCCGTGGCCTCTTCACACTCAGCGACATCGAGCGCATCAGCGAAGAGTCCCATCAGTTGGTCAAGCCCGCCCGTGACGACCACTTCCGCCTCATGTGTGGCGCTGCCATTTCGGCCCACCGCAAGACTGACGGCTCGCTGGATAAAGATCGTATTATCACCCACGTCGGCCAACTGGTCGACGAAGGTGCCGACGCCATCGCCGTCTCCACCGCACACGGATTCTCCAAAGGCGTAGGCGACTCGATTCGTATGTTACGCCAAGAATTTAAGGATCTGACCCTGATCGCGGGCAACGTCACCAGTGCCGAAGGCGTCGAATTCCTCGCCGATGCAGGTGCCAACTCGATCAAAATCGGCCAAGGCCCAGGCTCGATCTGCACCACCCGCATCGTCGCAGGTGTCGGCATCCCGCAGATGACTGCGCTCTACGTCGCCTCGATCGCCGCACGCAATAAAGGTGTCTCGATTCTCGCCGACGGTGGCATCACTAAATCGGGCGACATGGTCAAAGCGCTCACCCTCGCCGACGGCGTCATGTGCGGCAGCCTCCTCGCAGGTTGCCACGAGTCACCCGGCCAGATTATCGAAATCAACGGCAAGCTCTACAAGCAATACCGCGGCATGGGTAGCAACGCAGCCATGAAAGACGGCTCCGCCGCTCGCTACGGCCACGACCGCAAAGACGTCGCCACCAAAGCCGCCGCCGAAGGCATTGAAGCGCTGAAGGAATCCGCTGGTTCGCTGTCCGGAGTCCTCAGCGAACTGGTTGGCGGCATTCAATCCGGCATGGGCTACCTGGGCGCCGCCACACTCCCAGACCTTCGCACCAACGCCCGCTACATCCGCGTCAGCCCAGCAGGCCAGAAAGAATCCTCACCGCACGACGTCATCACGGTCAAAACCAGCGACCACGGTAACGACGGCGCAAAGTAGTCGGCTTAGATCACAACTTAAATTTCAAGATTGTTCCGGTCTATTTCGTAGCCGGCCTTGTCGGCCTACGGCCTCGGAACAGACTCTCAGGTTTCCATACAACATGCTCACTCCATTTTCCTCACAACTCATTGCCGATACAGGCATCTCCACTGGCGACGAAGGCAAAGGCCGCGTTATCCTCGAGATCGTTAATGAACTTCGCGATATCACCGGCCGTCAAAACGCGGTAGCAGCCGTGATGAAAGTCAACGGCGGTTCGAACTCGGGCCACACCGTGGCGGGCCTAAAGCTCAACTTACTCCCTGGCGGCGTCGCCGATCCACATGTGCCGCACCTGCCAATTGGCTGCGGAGTGGTCGCCGATCCGCGCAAGTTTTTATGGGAAGTTGCCTACGCTGAGCAAAACGGCCACATCGCACTCAAGCGCCTCGCGATCGACGAGCGCTGCCTCATGTCCGACGTCTGCCATCGCCTGCTCGACCTCGCCTTCGAAGACTACCGCGTACACGTCCTCAAAGACGCCCCACGTGGCTCGACTGGCCGCGGCATCACCCCCGCTTACCTCGACGAAGTCGGCCAATTCCAAATTTTCTACGCCAACTTCCGCGGCCCCAAAGAAGTCTTTGTCACCAAGCTGCGCAACCGCGCCGACCGCGCACTGCGCATCATTGAGCACGTCTGCCAAGTCGCTCCCGAGCGCTGGGATGGACTCTTCGACACACTGACTGGCGCTGAAACACGCGCCAACAAAGAGGTCATCGACAGCGGTGCATTCACCGAAGCGGAATTTAATTTCAGCCAGTTTGCCGGCGCCGAGCCATTCACGCTCAACCTCGACGCACTGATCGAAGCTTACTGGAGCGCAGGCCAACAACTCGTCGCGCAAGTTTGCGACGTGCGCGAACTCATCCTCCGCGCTCAAGACGAGGGCAACTACATCATCGGTGAGTTTGGCCAAGCTTACTGGCTCGATAAGCGCCACGGCTTTGCGCCCAACGTCACCGCCTCGCACACTTTCACGCCCGAGTTCTTCCAGTCCGCTGGTATTCCTGCGCAAGCGATCCACAACGTTGGCTGCTGCAAGGCCTACGACACCAAGGTCGGCACGCACGTATTCATTTCCGAAATTGAGCTCGACCACCCACTCAGCAAGCAGTTACGCATGATCGAGTTTGGTGCCACCACAGGCCGCCAACGTATGGTTGGTTGGTATGACGCCGTCGAAAAAGGTGATGCCCTACGTTACGGCGGCTACCAAGATCTCGTACTCAATAAGCTCGACGCCCTCAGCCACAGTGGTGATTGGCAAGGCGAACTGAAAATATGTATTGGATATAAGGATACAGCAGGTAAAGTCGTCTACCACGTACCACGCGACGATGATTACCGCCGCACCCTCAAGCCCGTTTACAAAATGGTGCCCGGCTGGAGCGAAGACATCTCTGATGTGCGCAACTTTGCTGACCTCCCCGAGGGCGCCAAACAGTACGTCGCCTGGATGCTTAAGGCCTTGGTCGACGTCGCCAACCACAGCGATCAGAACAAGAACAAGATCCCCAATCTGCGCTACATCGGCGTCGGCCCCGAGCCGAGCCAAATCATCAAAGACGTGCCCGCAGTCGAAGACCTCCTGAAACTCGCACAATAATTTTTCTTATGAACGCAAAAATCACCGCGGCCTGCCAGGCCTTCTCTCTCGGGCAATCTGCCAAAGCATTGCCACTCATCGCTGACGAAGTCGAATGGCACATCGTTGGTGACCACAGCATCATCGGTAAAGCCGGCGTTGAAGACACTTGCGCCGAAGCCGAAGCCGAGGGCAACCCGAACTTCAAGAACCTACGCACCATTGAGAGTAAGTCCCACGTGATCGTCGAAGGCCACGACCTAGAGGGCGACGTGCACTACTGCGACATCTACACGGTCGAAGAGAACCTGATCTACGAGATCACCTCCTACTGCCTCGCTCGATTCGAGGAAGACGGCGAAGCAGAGCAACTAAGCGAGTAACGCAGGTATTCCTGTCTGCATAAAACAGGTAGGTATTCCTGTATCACCTTACTGCCCCTGGTAGCTGAGCACGATGCGCCTACTGTGCGAACGCGCGCGATGCTCCCAGAGAAATACCCCCTGCCAAGTGCCGAGGCAGAGCCGACCTGCGACGAAAGGAATCACTTCCGCCGTACGCGTTAGCGCCATTTTGATGTGGCTTGGCATATCATCCGGCCCTTCGTAGGTGTGCGTAAAATCGAGATCATCCTCTGGGACGAGGCGGTCAATGAAGCGTTCTAGGTCTCGGCGCGCAGACGGATCGGCATTTTCCATAATCACCAGACTGCAACTAGTGTGGCAGCAAAATACGGTGACCGCGCCCTCGCGCAGGCCCGATTCATTTAAGCCCGCCTCGATCGCGGACGTGAATTCTTCGGTCGATTTCCCCGCAGCAGAGACTTGTAGTTGTTTAGTAAAAATCGGCATGGGTAGCGCGGTGAAGTTAAATAGTAGGAAATGCGAGAGACCTAGAAGCGTTTCGAGACCTAGTCTTTCAGCATCTCTGAATCGGCATGCACATACCTAAATGATCATCTTGAATCGGATAAATCAACTAGCTTACATGCGCACCTTCGAATCTGCGAGTGCCTTATCCTTATCCGTAAAATCGAGTGTATAGTGCAGACCTCGGCTTTCTTTGCGTTGCAAGGCGCAGTCCACCACCAAGCCAGCGACTAAGATCATGTTACGCAATTCCAGCAGGCTTTCATCGACTTTGAAATTCCAATAGTAATCGGTGATCTCGCGGTCGAGTGCTTGAATTCGGGTGCGCGCGCGTTCGAGGCGCTTGGTTGAGCGGACGATGCCGACGTAGTCCCACATCGTGCGCTTCACTTCGTCCCAATTGTGCAACAACACGACTCGTTCATCGGAGTCGCGCACATTGCCATCGACCCAATTAGGCAATTCAAGCGCAGCTGCGGATGACGTCTTCAAATACTCCTCGACTGCGCTCGCTCCGCGATTTGCCATGACCACCGCTTCGAGTAACGAGTTACTCGCCAAGCGGTTTGCTCCATGCAAACCCGTGCAGGCAACTTCACCGCAGGCATACAATCCTGCCAAGGACGTCTCACCAGTCAAGTTGGTCTTCACGCCTCCGCACAAATAGTGCGCCGCTGGCACCACTGGGATCATATCTTTTTCTAATGCGACGCCCTGCTTGAGACAGAAGTCGTAAATATTGGGAAAGTGATCGTGTAACTTATTGAGCGGAATATCCCGCGTATCCAGCCAAACATGGCGCGCACCAGATTGCTTCATCTCCGAATCAATCGCGCGCGCGACAATGTCGCGCGGGGCGAGATCCTTGCGCGCATCATAGCGCGCCATGAACGCTTCCCCAGCAAGATTACGCAAGATGGCGCCTTCGCCACGGACTGCTTCGGTAATCAAGAACCGATCCGAATCACGTGAGTAAAATGCAGTGGGATGAAACTGGATAAACTCCATATTACGCACCTCGACTCCAGCACGATAGGCCATCGCGATACCATCGCCAGTCGCAATAAAAGGATTGGTGGTGTATTGATAGACTTGACCAATGCCACCGGTTGCAAGCAACACCACGCTGGATTGAAAAGTCTCTACCTGCTCGGTTTTTGTGTTGAGCGCATACAAGCCGAGCACGCGATCTGCACCCGACTGATTAAGCTTCGCCGCAGTGATTAACTCGACCGCAAAATGATGTTCAAAGGTCTTGATATTTGGCGAGGTCGCGATGCCATGCAGCAAAGCATCTTCGATCGCTTTACCCGTCACATCTTTGACGTGCAGTATACGACGCTGTGAATGCCCACCCTCTTTGCCGAGTGAGACTGTGCCATCATCCAATTGCGTGAAAGCCACGCCACGCTGAGCCAACTCTTCGATACTCGCCGCGCCATCGGTCAAAATCTCGCGCACCGACGCCTCATCGCACAATCCGTCGCCCGCGTCGAGGGTATCGGCCACGTGCATTTCGACGTCGTCGGTCTGCGAGGTGACTGCGGCGATGCCGCCCTGCGCGTAATTAGTATTCGATTCCGCGGAATTCTTCTTGGTGATAATCGCCACGCGTTGCCCCGCCTCGGCGACTTTAAGTGCAAAACTCAGGCCAGCGATTCCACTGCCGATGACGATGACATCGTAAGATTGTGACATAAATAAAAAGGAAAGTGGTTAGTAGGTAGGCAGGGAAAATGAAAGTAAGAAGTCGTCCTCGAGGGCCAACTTCAGACTTCTCAATCTTTATTCCCTTTAAAGTGCGATGTTATCAATCAAGCGAGTCTGATCAAGCCACGCAGCGACACAGATTATGTGCTTACCTGGCTGAATCTCTCGACCTGCAGGCTTCATTGTTTGGCGATCGACGATTTCCACGTAGATCACACGCACCGTGCGCGCTATCGATAAATGATGAGTAATCTCCGCCACCACGCGATCGACACTGCGTACCCCATCCTCGTGTACCATCTTCTGCGCTTTAAGAAGCGTCTTGGATATACTGAGCGACTCATCGTGTTGTGTGTGAGTCAAATAGCGGTTGCGCGAACTGATCGCTAGGCCGTCGTCGCCGCGCTTGGTTTCGCCGATGATGACTTCAGTAGGAATATTGAGATCCGTCACCATCTTTTGAATGACTGCGCATTGCTGGGCATCTTTCTGGCCGAAGACTGCGAGATCTGGCCGTGTAATATTAAACAATTTCATACATACGGTCGTCACTCCGCGGAAGTGATTGGGCCGCGAAATCCCGCACAGCCCAGTGCCGACCTCTTCCTCATTCACATAGGTCGAGAAACCCTGCGGATACATTTCAGCCACACTCGGGTTAAATACAATATCGACGCCACGCTCAGCACATTTATCTAAATCCGTCTGCAGTGACTTGGGATAACGCTCAAAATCTTCATTGGGGCCAAACTGGGTGGGGTTGACAAAAATCGAAACGATGACCTTATCGGCACGCTCTTTCGCAATGTCGATCAACGATAAATGTCCTTCGTGCAGACAGCCCATCGTCGGCACCAGTCCGATCAAACGGCCACTGGAGCGCAGACCGATAGCGTGAGATTGCATTTCATTGACCGATTGAATTGTTTGCATAACAAATTTGCAGACAAACTAAGTCCGTCCACCACTTTATCACAATAATAATCAGAACTTAACCATTCAACGAACAATTCAACTTCCGGCATTTCGCCATTCTCCATTCACACTTAGTCATTAATCATGAGCGATTCATACATCCAAGAACTCTTCGCTGAGCGCATCGGCGGCAATCAATACGGCAAATCCACTGCCATCTATAAGTTTGAGAAGATTAAACGCGCCAAGAAGGCCGCTAAAGAAGCGAAACCGGACGTGGACCTGATCGATATGGGCGTTGGTGAGCCAGACGAGATGGCCTTCCCAATCGTTGTCAAGGCCCTACAAGATGCCGCTTCACAACCAGAGAACCGTGGTTACGCAGACAATGGCGGCGACGATTTCAAAGCCGCTGCCGCTCAATACATGGCCGCCGTGTTTGGCGTAAGCGGCATCGATCCAATCACCGAAATCGTCCACTCAATCGGCTCGAAGACTGCACTTTCGATGATCCCTGCCTGTTTCATCAACCCGGGCGACGTCGTCCTGATGACATCGCCCGGCTACCCAGTGCTCGGCACTCACGCCAAATATCTCGGCGGAGAGGTCTACAACATGCCACTTAAGGAAGAGAATGACTTTCTCCCTGAGCTCGATGCAGTGCCCGCCGACGTCATCGCGAAAGCAAAGATTATGGTACTCAACTACCCGAACAATCCGACCGGCGCCTCTGCGACCCTCGATTTCTTCGAAAAAGCCATCGCATTCGCCAAGGCCAACCACCTTATTATTCTGCAAGACGCAGCCTACTCCTCGCTGATCTTCGAAGGTACGCCAATCTCCATCTTCCAAGTCGAAGGAGCGAAGGACGTCGCCATCGAATTGCACTCACTCTCTAAGAGCTATAATATGACTGGCTGGCGTATTGGCTTCGTCGTTGGCAATCCGCTCGTGGTGCAAGCTTACGCCGACATGAAGGATAACTCCGACTCTGGCCAATTCCTCGCGATTCAGAAGGCCGCCTCCGTCGCCCTCGCGAATCCTCAAATCACCGAAGAAATATCGGCGAAATACTCACGCCGCATGGATCTGCTCGTCGACGCACTCAACAGTGCAGGCTTCAAAGCGAAAAAGCCTAAGGGCAGTTTCTTCCTCTACGTAGCTGCACCAAAGTCAGCGACCATCGACGGCCAGACCACGGTGTTTGAATCCGGCGAAGCCTGCAGCCAATGGCTGATCACTGAAGAGTTGATCAGCACGGTGCCTTGGGATGATTGCGGCAACTTCGTGCGCTTCTCTGTGACCTTCGCCGCCAAAGGCGAACCCGCAGAAAAAGAGATTGCTGCAGAAATCGGCCGGCGCCTCGCGAAGTACAGCTTTGCTTTCTAGACGGACGCCCCTGCGTTCAATACCTTCAAGGCCGCCCGATCCAATCGGGTGGCCTTTTTTGGAGGGCAAGCACAGATTGCCGAGGCACCGTACGAGAACGCTCCTCGATCTCAGGATCGAAGCTATCCAAGCCACCGCCCGTTGCCGACCTCGTCAGACGGGGTTCGGCTAATGTCAAAAAAGGTTCGTCGATTAGTTCGCACCCCAACAATCGACGATGCTTGCAGTTGACGTAACAATCCCAATAATTTCTTACTCATACTCGCGCAGGCTAATTTTTACTATACGAACTATGAATACCCTCCCAGAACTGATCGAAAATAACCGCAAGTGGTCTGCGGGAATCACCGCAGAAAATCCTGATTTTTTCAAAAACTTGGCCGAGGCTCAAGCTCCCAAGTATCTATGGATTGGCTGCGCCGACAGCCGTGTGCCTGCCAACCAAATCACCGGCCTCATGCCAGGCGAGCTGTTTGTGCACCGCAATATCGCCAATCTGGTCGTGCACTCGGATCTGAATATGCTCTCCGTGCTGCAATACGCAGTTGATGCACTCAAGGTTGAGCACGTCATCATATGTGGTCACTACGGCTGCGGCGGCGTGCGTGCTGCCATCAGTTCTCAGCCGAATGGACTGGTCGACAACTGGCTACGCCACATTAAAGACACCGCTGTCGTCAATTGGAATGATTTGAAAGTGCTCGATGAGCAGGCTCGCGTAGATCGCCTATGCGAAATTAACGTCGTGCAACAAGCCAAGAATCTGAGCCGAACCACCGTCCTTCAAGAAGCATGGGCCCGCGGGCAGAAAGTCGATATTCACAGCTGGATTTACAACCTCAAAGACGGGCATCTCGAGACACTACAAGAACCAATCGAGGCCTACCGCGACCCGCTGAAGTAGCAAACACCTCGCGGCTATTAGAGCTGGGCTTCCAGTCAGCACAGAGCAATGCTTCCCCCTGAGATCTCCAAGGAGCCGATTCGCAACGAAGCACATCACCTCTCGCATATAAGGTGTTCGCTTCAATGAAACGCATAAGCGATCAACTCTAGACTTATCACTTTGACTTATGGCAACATACAGGCATTATACTTTTGCTATGTCACCCTGCCCAAAAGCCCCCCGCTGGGCTCTTGCACTCTCGTTGCTCGCCAATGCAGCCTACTGCGTTGATGACAACGGCAATGGCCTGAGCGACGTATGGGAGCAACGCTACAATGACAGCGCACTACAACTACTCGCAGACGATGATGGCGATGGTTTCAAAAACGTCGAAGAATGCATTGCCGGCACCGATCCTTTTGATTCATCCGATCACCCAAAGCTGAATCCCCTCATCGTCGAAGAGAGCACGGACGAAATCGAACTATCCTTCAAAACGCTCACAGGTAAGACCTATAAACTCTCGCACTCCTCAGATCTCACCAGTTTCGACCAACTGGGCGCAGATTGGCCTGGAGACGGCAACGAGCGTGCGCTTCAAATTCATACTGGAGGTCTGTCCGAAACGATCAGCCCCATTCAACTCGATTTCTGGGCGAACCTACCGAGTGCGACGATTGACGCACTTTACGGGCTCGACGGTTTCCCCTCCCCGCCAGACGGCAGTATCAACTACCCAAAACTAGAAGCGCCCCTTTTTCAATCAACTGGCTACGGCGCTCGTCTCACGACTTGGATCACGCCTCCCGCGACGGGCAGCTACACCTTTTACCTCTCCGCAGGTGGCCCATCAGAACTCTATTTCGATTCCACCAAAATCGCCGAAGTGCTGCCCACCCAAGCAGGCATTCCCCTCGGTGAATGGCAGCTCTACCCGACCCAACGCGCGGACGCCCTCGACCTCGCCGCTGACCAACACTACTTTTTAGACCTCCGCTATGTCGCAGCCACAGCTGGACAACACGTGCAAGTCGCATGGAGCGGCCCTGGCCTGAGCGGCATTGAGCCGCTCGACAGCGATGCTCTATCGAAAGTGACCTTTCATGCCGAAACCAGCTCAGAGGCCTCACTCTTTGAGCACGACTACGACAGCAGCGGCCAGACCGGCCAACTCTGGGCCAACAGCACAGGGCTCGAAACGGGCATCGTCGGCATGAGTGGTAATGCCGAGCGGGTAACCGCCGATCTCGGCACGAGCACAGAGGAGCGACTCACCTTCAGCGATGGTAGCCATGAACATCTCTACGTGACTTGGCTGTTTAATATGAGTCAGGGCGTCCAAGACACTTACCTGTATTTTCAGAATGGATCCATTAGCAGCCAAGAAGGCCCGCGTATTGACATTGAAGATAACTCGTCGGGCACCCTTGCCGTCGTGCGTGCCGGAGATTCCAACGGAAGCGGAGCAACGATTGATATCGAATTCGATAAGACCTTCCGCATCGAACTGATTGCCACGCTCGCAACCGAAGGATTCGCCTACAAAACTCCGACCAGCACACACACCGTCACTGAAGACAGCTTCGACATTTACGTCAGTGACCCCGAAGGCAACATCGTCGGCTCTGCCACGGGGCTCGCCTTCCGCGACGGGCCAGATGTCGTCGAAGTACTCAGCGCCTTACGGATTCCAAACCCGAATACCCCGAACATTGCCTTCGACGACTGGCAATTCACCGGCGGCCTGATCACAGGAAAAGGCTACCTGACACCGAACAATATCGACTACGGCAACGGCGACTCTTCGCATTTCTTTAAACTCTCAATCGAAGAATCCGATCAAGACGGCGACGGCATTGCCGACTGGGAAGAGCTCGTGCTCGGTGCCTATTACGACTTACTCTTCTTCGACAGCGAAACCACCGACGGCACCGCAGATGCCGCGGCACTCGTGACCATCCTCGATCAATCACAAGGCTTACCCGACGTCGCACTCTACGGAACCGACGCAGCCGCATTTGAAAGCAACTACCCAAATACCATCGCAGACGACGGCGAAATTACCATCACGCGCACGGGCGCTCTCACACCGTTGACGATTCAAATCTGCGTCGCACCACTGGAGGCCACTGGCAGCACTAACACCGTGTGCGACGGCACTTGCTGCATGCTGATTGGCAGCGCGGGCGATGAAGAAGTGGAGCCCGAAGACTATCAACTCATCGACGAAGACGGCGCGATCATTACCGACTCCGTGAGCTTCGCCTTTGGAGAGATGCAAAAAGTCCTCACGGTCAAAGCCATTGACGACGCGATCAATGAATACCCAGAGACGCTTAATATCGCGATCGCCACCTCGGCGGACAACAGCTACACGATTTCCGATATTCTCAACGGTGCCTCCATCCAGATTTTCGACCTGCCCGACAGCGCCGATAATCTCACCATCTTTACCGGCACGTTCAGCCAAGACGGCAAAGCGGTCATCGCCACCAGCGGCTCGGGCTTCGTCACTGCGACGCTCAACGGCACTCGCACCGAGCTACGTTTCTGGAATGAGTTCTCCGGGCTCACCTCTGCGCAACAAGACTCCCACATGCACAAGTCCAACGACGGCGCACCAGGAAATATCATCTACGCCATCACTCAAACTCCGGGCGACAACGAAACCGATCCCCTCAACGGCGCACTCGTTAATTACCCTTGGGATCTACTCACCGCTTCGGGTGCCGTCTCCAGCTCCGGTAGCGGCGGAGCTTCCAAGCAAGTGATCATCGATTCGCTATTTGGCCAAAATGGCGAAAGCCCGCTCTACCAGAATGTGCACACAGTCGATAACCCCGCCGGAGAAATCTGGGCATTCTTAACCGTATCTGGCGGCTCAGCGACCGACCCTGGCGAGCCAGTCGCTGCCGCCATCGCGGGCTCTGCCGAATATCCACAGCTGTCCGGTGATCTGCTGGAATCCGAAGTGCGCCGCTTCCTCAATCAAGCCACCTTCGGCGCGACCGATACGACCGTCGAAGCACTGCTCACCACCATCACCGACACGCGCGTCTCCGATCCGACTTACCATCGTCACCAAGCCTACAGCGACTGGATCGACAATCAGATGAACCCTGCGCTCTACAACCAGACCTACCTGCTGGAGCTCACACTCGCGGATCATTTCCAGATGGCCACACTGGCTGGCATCTTCGACACCGCCCTCAACCCCACCGATGGCAGCACAGCCACACCGATACGCCCAGCCACATGGCCAACCATTAACCGGAGCGATCCCAACCCACAGCATTGGCATCTGGAGTCACAGTATCCATTTACCAAAGACGAACTCGACCTCACAGACGACAACGGCATCAACCTATCCGCAGGCAATAGCGAACGCCGCCACGCTCACTGGCAAACCATGCTCAACGCCAATGATCAACTACGGCAGAAGATGGGCTTCGCCTTGCAGCAAATCGTCGTTGTTAGTGCCGAATCCTCAACCATTCGCGGCAACGCTTACGGCTCTGCCAACTATCAAGACATGCTCAACACGCATGCCTTCAGGCACTACCGCGATATCCTCGGCTACGCCAATTGGAGCCCTATCATGGGACGCTGGCTCTCCAGTCTGCAAAATCAGAAAGCTATCGATTTCGACGACGACGGCCTTTTTGACTCCTACCCAGACGAGAATCTTGCTCGTGAAAATATGCAGCTTTTCTCCATCGGGCTTTTCCAAATCTGGCCAGACGGCACACTCAAACTCAGCCCCGAAGGACTCCCGCAGCCGACTTATACCAATGACGATATTCGCGAATTTGCAAAGATCTTAACAGGCCAGAGCTTCAGCCAATACGCCAGCAACTCAACGATCCCCACTTGGGGTGGCGTGCCCTTCGTCGCCGACAACGACACCTTTAACGTATTTGCAGCCACCAATGGCCCCCTCGCCCGCTCCTATCTCTACCCGATGAAAATGTTTGGCGACTATCATAGCCTCGGCACCAAGACCTTTGCCGGAGCGATGATAGACAATACCTCGCTAACCGATCCAACACTGCAAGGCATCGCAGATATCGAATCGGCCATCGACTGGCTCGCAGGCACACCGGGCGACGGCATGCCTGATTTCGACATGGTGCATAGCCACGTCAGCACTCCGTCATTCATCTCACGTCGCCTCATCCAGCGCTTGGTCACATCCAATCCATCTCGCGACTATCTCCACCGCGTGGCAGACACCTTTAAAGATTCCGAAGGCGACTTAGGCCTCACCTTAAAAGCACTCCTCCTCGACCCCGAAGCGCGCACGATCAATCTAAGCGACGCCATCTTCGGTATGAAGAAGTCGCCGCTCGAAGGTTACATACAATTACTACGATCGCTCGAAGCCTATACTTACATCCCACTCACCAATCCGAATGGAGCGGCTCCTTACGACGAAGCCGTCGGCGATTATACAAACAGCGATCTGTATCTAGAGAACTACCAATACCCAATCGACCAGCTCTCAAATCACGAGCGCAACGTCCGCTTCATGCCCTCAAGCGCAAACAGCAAAGGCACGCAGGGTCTGCAGATGAATCCCTTCTGCCAACCCACTGTATTCAACTTTTACCTACCGGACTATGCCCCTGGAGGTACCGTCGGCAATGCCGGACTGGTCGCCCCCGAGCTACAACTCGCCAACGAACCAGACATCATTCGCAATATCAATTATTTCCACGACATCATTTGCTATAGCCCCGGAGCGGGAGCAGACGAATTAGGCAGGACTGACGTTCGACAAAATGTCGCCTTTGGATTCGCAGACACCGATACAGATGCGAACAATTACGACCAACCACGCCTGCCCTTCCAGAGCATGGTCGATGCATTCTACCCGACGACCGCTCCGACACCAATCAACACAGGAGATCCACTGACCGACCGCACCAGCGAGTCGCTTGCCGACGAAGCCATGCTCGACGAACTCGACAAACGCCTCACCTATGGATTCCTCAAGCTGCGCTACCCCTATGATCGAAGCGACGATGACGATCCGAGCATCGCAGGCGTCGATGATCTACTGAAGAACCCTCGCGAGCTGATTATTGATTCCATCGCAGGCGTCTTCGGCAATCCATACGATGGTAGTAGCGACGATCAAAACCGTATCGATAAGCTCGAAAACATTCTCTACCTCCTTACATTCTCCCCCGAATACCAAGTCAAAAAATAGTGCCATGTCTAAGATTCTAAAAAAGATTTCCCGTAGACAATTCCTAAAAGCAGGCACCTGCGGAGCCATGACGATCGGACCGTTGGTCAATACCATCGCCCAACTGTCACTGATTAATTCAGCATCAGCCAGTGCGCTAGGCGGCGGAGCTCTGATAGGGTCAGATTACAAAGCGCTCGTCTGTGTATTCTTACGTGGCGGTTGCGACACCAATAATGTCTTGATTCCGATTGGTAGTCATCCGCAAGCGGCCACCTATGCCGCAGATCGCGGTGCAGTCGCGGTGCCCAATGGTATCGTCCATCCGACCTACAATCCCGACGGGCTCAATACCACGATTCCAATCACAGTCCCCGGACACGGTGAATTCGGCTTACACCCCTCCTTGGTAAACCTCGCGGCCATGTTTGGCGCCAATGAAGCAGGCTTCGTCAATAACGTCGGCACGCTATCAGAACCCACCACACAGAACGGCTACAGCACTTCCAGCTTACCCAAACAGCTATTTTCGCACTCCGACCAGGTCACGCAATGGATGTCCTCCATTGCCGACAAGCCTTACACCTCTGGTTGGGGCGCACGCGTTGCAGATCTCTACAACGATACTTGGAATATCAACAGCCAGACCTCCATGCTGATCACCGCAGGCAGCACCAACCAATTCATGAATGGCGGCAGCCTCAATCAATACTCAGTCACTTCATCCGGCTCAATCAGTCTGACTGGCTTTGGGACGAACTATGCAAGTGCGCTTAACACAGACGGCAGCTACAAAACGAATTCCACAGGCGAACGCCTCAAAGCCCTTGAGCGCATCATGCAATACAGCCATGCGCACATCATCGAAGAAGGCTACAGCGAAGTGATTCGTAGTGCTCGGGCAAACGAAGCAGTTATCTCAGAAGCAATCAAAGTCGAAGCCAGCCTAGCAATTGACTATGACGCACTCTGGACTAGCTACGGCGCAGACAGCGGAGTGGGCGAAGAGCTCAAAGCGGTGGCTCGTTTAATTACTGGACGCGAGTGCCTCGGTAATAATCGACAAATTTTCTTCGTCGATCTCGGCGGCTTTGACAACCACGCGGATATCAATGGCGACCTCCCCGTTCTACTCGATCAACTCGACCGTGCAGTCGGCGCCTTCAATGCCGCGATGAAAGAGTTGGATACAAAAGATAGTAATTTTTCCTACGACAAGGTCACCACCTTCCAAGCCTCCGACTTTAATCGCACATGGACACCCAATGGCACCAGTGTCGGCACCGCTGGCACCGACCATGCATGGGGCTCGCATACCTTCGTCTTTGGCGGCGCAGTCAACGGAGGACAATTCTACGGCACCTATCCGGAGCTCGCAGTGGGAAGCGTTGACGACGTCCCGAGTGGTTCGCGCGGTCGTTGGATCCCCACAACCTCCGTCGATCAATTTGCGGCCGTGCTCGCCAACTGGTTTGGCGTACCAGCCAACAGTAGCGAAATGCAAACGATCTTTCCAAACTTGGATCGCTTCCAAGACCCCTTCTCAATCGGCAACGAGGCAAACCTTGGCTTTCTGTAATTGCTCAGGTATCTCTGCAGCATGAAAAAACTCTGGATATTCCCAGTAGCTCTGTGCGTCATCGCAATTGCAATGACGCTGCTGAATATTGCAGCGGTCAAAGAAGTTGAGAAGCGCGTAGCTCCAGCCCAGCACATAACGCCGCAGAGCAAGCCCGATTCCAGCGCGGCCCCTCATGCCAATGCGCCACAGCCGGACGCACGCTTAGCACGGCTCCCCGATGGCCAGGTGCAATACAAGCCCGCCCTCGAAACCAGTCGCGCCTTAGACAGTATCCGCACTCCCAAAGAAGCACTTGCAATCATTGAGCTACTGCTCGGCCACTACCGATTTGCCTACAAAGAAAACCCAGTCGGCGTGGAGAACTTTGAGATCACCGAACAACTGCTCGGCAAGAATCCGAAGAAGATTGTCTTCATCGCTCCTGATACGACCGCTCTGCGTGGCAACGAACTCATCGACCAATGGGGCACGCCCTATTTCTTCCACGCGCAATCAGGCCAGCAAATGGACATTCGCTCCGCTGGGCCAGATAAAGAATTCTGGACGGACGACGACGTCTTTCTAAGCCAAGAATAAAGCTCGGCTACTTTAGCGCCTGATAGCGAAAGCAATCTGCGGTATGGTCGTTCACCATCCCAACTGCCCGCATAAAGGCATAGCAAATCGTAGTGCCGAAAATTTAAAGCCCGCCTGCTTCAGCAGCTCGGCTCATCGCATCCGACTCCGGCGTGCTGACTGGCACTTGTGATGCGTCAGTTCATGTATTTTGAATCGGTTGCCCTTCGACAAACTGCCTGCGCGCCTTCCAGAATCAGAAACTCAAACAACACCCGAACGTCCTAGGTTCGGTGTTCCTACGTCGAGCCAAACGCCTAGCTCAGGTAAGTGCAGCAATAATCCGCGCCGCCTGCTTTCACCTTGAGCGAGAACTTGGAATTACCTGGCACATTAAAGGAAGTGCCTTCGCCGTAAGTGTTCCACTGATCTGAACCGTCGAGCTTCACATCCATTTCACCGCCGAGCATTTCCATCAGCTCAGCCGCTTCAGTGCCGAACTCGTAATCGCCCGCCTGCATGAAGCCTAGGGTCTTCTTAGAACCATCCGCAAACACAACTGTGCGGCTAGTGACTTGGCCACCGAAATACACATTGGCTTTTTTTACAATAGAGATGTTTTCGAAATTTTCAGACATGTAATAGGTGATGACGATTCCGCTAAGAGTTGCAATCAGGATTTATTTAGAATTGCTCGACACATCATTGCTCGCGAACTGGTTCATCCATTTCGACTACGATTAATCGAATCCACCTAACTGACCGAAATTTCGAGGATCTAGAACCGACGAGACACAGAATAAAATATATATTTAGGTCAGACACTTTAAGAGTCACCAATCTGTTTCCGGCGCCTCAAAGCGACCGTCGGCTCGCTTCAAAATGAGACGCTTAAGTTCCAGCGCCATTAGCACAGACACAACTTCAGCAATCGGACGTTCTAATCGCTCTGCCAAAGCATCTGAGCTCGCGACCTCACCACCTTGCAAACAGTCGAGCGCAGCTTGCTCTGATCCTGATAACGATACCATAGACGAAACAGATGTTTCGAGGTCCGCCTCAGAAGCTTGTGCCGGAAACTGCATGCGCTTGTAGCGAAGCTCTTCCAGGACATCATCCACCGAAGTCACGATGATTGCGCCATCACGAATTAGCTGATGACACCCGCCGCTGCTTGCTTGATCGATTCGGCCAGGTACCGCCATTAGAGTGCGCCCCTGCTCACCCGCAAAACGCGCAGTAATCATACTGCCTCCTGACAGCGCACTTTCGATCACAATCACTCCTTGGCACATACCAGCCACCAATCGGTTGCGCATCGGAAAAGTTTGCCGATCCGCTCGTCGCCCAAAAGGGAACTCACTGGCGACCGCGCCGTGCGCGACGATATTTTTATACAAGTCCTTATTCTCCGGCGGATAAATAGTATCTAAGCCGCAGCCAAATACAGCGACGGTTTTACCACCGGCCTCAAGTGCGCCCTCGTGAGCCGCGGTATCGGTGCCACTCGCCATCCCACTGACAATACAAAATCCGAGCCGTGCTAGTTCGGACGAAAATTTCTTCGTGACACTCCGACCATACAGGGTCGAACGCCGTGTGCCAACAATCGCCACACAAGGACGATCCAAGATGTATTCACCCTGCCAATACAAGCCGATAGGCGGATCATACGTTTGTCTAAGTAATTCTGGGAACTTTTCATCCTCTTGAATAAAGAAGCGAGTACTAGTCTGACGCATCTGTGCCACCTCTTTGGCTAGATTAAAACGATCTGCCCAGTTCACCAAGATATCAGCAGCCTTAGGACTTACCCCCTTAACCCCGAGCAGCTTGGCATGCTGACCAGCAAGCACTGCCACCGCATCGCCGCTAAAAGCATCCATTAGATGCCGCAACATGATCGGCCCGACGTGCGGCAACCCATTAAGCACCAATAGTGCTTGGCGTTGATTCAGTGGCGAAGGCATTTAAAAATGCTAGCACTGCAGTGAGCGAGGACAATCTTATAGTGTTAGGTTACTGATTATTTCGTTGAATTAGTAGTCGGGATAAAGCGCCATTTATTTGAGCTTTTTTAACGGCATCCTGCCGTCGCATTTAACATGGCGGACGTCAAACCGCGGCTCGGCGAGGACTCCGATCAAACGGATACTTTATTGCAAATACGCCTTCATCTCACGAACGGCTTGCTCCACACCTACAAATAACGCACGGCTCACGATGGTATGTCCAATATTCAGCTCATGCAGATGCGGGATCTCCAGCACTTCGCTGATGTTAGTATAGTTAATTCCATGCCCAGCATTCACCACGAGTCCACGACTGTGCGCCAACTCCGCACCCTGACAAAGAATCTCCAACTCTGCCGCACGACGTTCACCATAATAGGCATTTGCATACGCTCCAGTGTGTAACTCGATCCACTCTGCCCGCAGCTCAGCCGAAGCCTCGATCTGCGCGGGATCGGGATCGATAAACAAACTCGTAATGATACCGGCCTCAGCCATCGCTGATACCACATCGCCCACACGCGACTTCTGACCAACAACATCAAGGCCGCCCTCAGTGGTGACTTCCTCACGGCTCTCCGGCACCAAACAGACAGAATCTGGCTTCAGTTCCAACGCATATTTGATCATCGCTGGCGTGCAGGCCATTTCGAGATTTAGGCGCGTGCCAATCTGCTCGCGCGCACGGCGTACGTCCGACTCCTGCACGTGGCGCCGGTCTTCACGCAGGTGAATAGTAATGCCATCGGCACCCGCCTGCTCGCACAGCAACGCAAACGCCACGGGGTCTGGCTCGACCTCGTTACCATGATCGAGCACATGTTCACGAAAACGCGCCTGGCGCACTGTCGCGCAGTGGTCCACATTGACACCAAGAAGAATGTTAGAAGCGGTGATAGTCATAAAGACTATTTAATTTGCGGATTTCCTCGAAAGAGTCCACTCGAGTTTCACATTTCTGCTGCAAAATAGAAGCGGTACCCCAGACGCTTCAAAACAGTGTATCGCGATAAGGCGTGACCCGCTTGCCACATCACCCCTTCACAAAGCCCTAAGCCGAGGGCTTCCAGTCGATCAGCGTCACTTGTGGATAGCGGCTGTTGCGCCAATAGTTCCACGAGAAACGTACTGCTAAATCAATCGACTGGCCCACTTCCGGCAGGCCGTGCATACGCCATGCGATACCAGCGACACCACTTCGACTACCCTCCACGATCGGCATA
>CAZIMR010000001.1:0-26955 GCA_964540215.1 uncultured Puniceicoccaceae bacterium | reverse complement strand
TGCCCCATCTCCAATGCCTGCGATGGATCCATCACCATCCGCTCCAAACAAGACACCAAATCCTCCACCTCTCTGCCATATTGTAAGCTGTATCCATTCACGCCCTCAAATACCAGCTCATCATTCCCTGAGACTGGCGTCGAAAGAATCGGTAAGCCAGTCGCCATTGCTTCAAGGATCGCATTTGACATGCCCTCATTCTTCGATGGCAGCACAAACACATCCGATGCCTGATAATAATCCTCCGGACTGCGGCTATACTCCACATAGCGCACCTTCGCACTCGGTTTCATTGCCTCTAAGCGACGGAGAAAGTCAGCGCCATACTCCGCATCATTGACTGGCCCCAGGAAGACGACCTGCAATTTTTCGCGCAACTGCGGGCTGCGCTCAAGCGCATCAAGCAGCACATGTGGTTGCTTACGCGGCACAATCTCACCGATAAAGAGCACTGTAAAACGATCCTCTAGGCCCAGCTTTTCACGCATCGAGCACCGAAGTTCAGGGCTAGTCATTTTGAAATGATCCACATCGACTCCATTTGGAATACTATGAATTCGGTCAGACGATATTCCCAGCGAAGTCAACTCACCCGTAATCGTGGTGCTGATCGAAATCAGCCCGTCCAGGTGCTTCGCAATCTCCAAGCGCTTCGCCGGGAGGTTCAATAGACGGCTCAAGCGTCCACTATTCATAAAGCCAGTTCCAGAATTCGCAACTTTCACATAAACAGGCAGCCCCAGAGACTGAGCATGCCCTGCTGGGCGCATTGAAGTCTCAAAAACATCCAAGACATGCACCATATCAAAGCGTTCAGCATTCGCCTTCAGCCATCGCTTAGCACGACGAAGGAAGTGCAATAACTTAAAGGGCGAATTCTTAGTGGCATCTGCAATGTAATACTGCTCCTCAAACAAGTCCATTCGCTCGTGCTCGGGGTAACCATGCGCCAACGAAACCGCAAACCGCTCATGATCAAAGTTCTGATACAAACGATACGCGTTCGAACCCGCGCCGCTGTAGTGCAGCCCCGCCCCCTGCGGGCTCCAAAGTAATATTTTACACTTCCCCATCACTCCCCTCCCTTCTGTGCATCATTAATTAATTCCACATAGCCCGAATAAGTTGTTTCAGGCAAAAAGCGCGTCACACGCACGAGCCCTCCCGCAATCAATGACTGACGAAGAGACTCATCCGTAAGACAACGGTGCATTTCCTCTGTCAATCGCAGCACGTCGCCAGATTCCACCAGCACGCCAGACACTCCTGGCTCAATGACCTCTACTGGACCAGGCGATTCTGTTGAAATGACAGGCACACCACATGCCATCGCTTCGGCCAACACCAGCCCAAACCCCTCCCACACAGAGGAGGAAACAAATAAATCGCACTGCGCCATAAACCACCATGGATTCTTTACAAAGCCTGGAAAATGCACTGCCCCGTTAAGATCCAACTGCACAGTCAGCTCCTGAAGTTCGCCTAACAATTCTCCCTCCCCGAGTATCACAAGGCTTCCTCGTGAATCACTAGGCAAAGCTGCAAATGCATGTATCAGGTCATGATATGCTTTCTGCCAATTTAATCGGCCGACAGACATCACCAGCGGACGTGGCAAGTTTAGGAGCTTATTAGCAAAGCCATCATCAGGCTTCGTCGACGCAGCTTCCTGAACACTCGATACATCGATGGAATTGTTGATCACCCGTCCTCGCTCGCAAGCCGTCCCAGTAATCGACTGAACGCTGTCGAGCACGCCTTGTGAGACGCCGACGACTGCAAAGGCTTTCTTGTATAAATAGGCATACTCCCAGCGTAAAAGTTGTCCGCGGAGTCCCCTAATCCCTTCCACCTTGAGCGCTATACTGTTATGATCGACCACCGCAATCGGCGCTTTCAAAGCGCCCATCGCCTTACAGCGCAACAACATTCGATTCATCTCGGTCAGGTGTGAAATGACAACCACAGGGTCCCACTGCTTCAAAAGTGCCCTCAAGCGTGAGGCAAAATGCACACTTCGGCTCGTTGCGAGCGGGACATCGACAGTAATCAAGTTCACATCCTTATGGATGATTTCTCGGTATTGCCCCTCATCGGACGCAACCAGGAGCACAACATCCAAACCTGGCAGTTTACAATCATTGGCCAATTGAATGGCCACACGTTCAGCTCCTCCACCAGCAAGCGAACTGACCGCGACAACAATACATCGTTTTTTCTGCATCGATACTTTATGTAAATAATTGATGACCAACCCAATCAGTCAAGCCGTGCAACCAATCATGAGATATGACAATGGCTAACATCAAACGGCGCGACGCGCAGCAACTCATCCTGTAGTTTACCTAAATCATTCTGTATAGTCACTTGATCCCCACGAGCAATAAATACTGGGTCAAGCTTCTCAAAGTTAAGGTCCAGCAGATTAACCGGCTCGTAATAATTAATATCTACGGAACTAAAGTAGTCTTTAAATTTTATAGAGTCTCCCGACAGTGGTAGATCTGGAACTTGGGCCCATAAAGCTTCAATGCCATACGCATTGGAGACAATAATCCCATGCAACGATGTGGATACAATACGCTCACAACTTAATATTTTGCTAATAACACGCTCGATATCATCCATTAGGTTAATCACTAGAACATCATCAGGTAGCTCATCGACATTCACCACACTTTCGTGAATATAATGCAGGATAATACCAACTCGATATTTTCTTTCTACCGTCGGGTGATACACCAAGGGCAGGAGCAGAGCTGGGTCTCCAAAGACATGAGGCGCATCATAGCCCTGCTGCGTTAAGAGATTAAAAGTTTCTTGGCCTCGAACTGCTACAAACGTTGCTGGTGGAATGATCTCTGCGCCCGAAATGACACCACTGCCCCACACTATTCTGCGAGCACCACGCCCCCAGCCTATGATACTTCCAGCAGACATCACATAATTAGCCCTAGAACACAGGAACAAGGCCGTGTTAATTAGATCTTGAACAGGCTTTCGGCGGGTCAAGACGGCTCGAACCACACCCAAGAACAAATACAACCCTGACCTAGGAAACGGAAGGTAGCGAACATCATTTGCCCCTAAGCGGCCGATGATATAAGGCCCCAGTTCATCCCCAAAGTTCCCATGCGCCGAGCCTCCAGTCTTCGACCAATACAACCAGATTCTTTTATTCATTTTCAAGTGATGTTCAGTTTTTGAAATTGAGCGAGAAGCGATAGCCACTCACTAATAGCTTAATCAAAATGCGGCAGATGTAATTCATCACCCAATTCGCGTACGACCAATTAATCAAAACGCGCCGCATAGAATCGACGGCAATACGTCGAAGTAACTTAGCTCGTTTGCTTGCATCTATCAGATCCTTTTCATACGCAGTTTCGACGTCTTTCCGATACTGATCAATAATCGGCTGAATATTAAGCTTCTTTAAATTCTTCGGGACAGAGACCGATGACTCTGTCCGTCGGTAGCTGATTACATTAATCGGCAATCTCTGAATACTCCCAAGCATTAAGGCACGTAACACTATTACTGAATCTTCAGTTGGACAACCTTGAGTGATTCCACCAAAAATCTTAAACAGCTCTCGTCGAACAATCCGTCCAGGTGCGAAGGTTCGGAAAGAATCAAATTGAAGATACTCGCTCAAATCATAACTCAGCGACTCGGAAGACGCTGCGTTATCAGAAAGAAAACGTCCCTCCCCATCAATCACACTTGCTGAAAAATCGACTGCGTAGGCTTCTGGATTGGCCTTAATCGCATGCACTGCACGATCGACGTGATCAGGTTTGGAGATATCATCTCCTCCCACTAGGATGCAGTGATCCCCCGAACACAATTCCATGAGCACCTTAGAAACATGTCCCCCGATTCCCATATTTTGCACATTCACGTTTAATATAATACGATGCTCCCCAGTGTAAGCTTCAAGCACTTCACGAATGACATCTGTAGTTCGATCTGTCGAACAATCGTCCGAGATAACGATCTCCAGAGGTGAATACGTTTGCTCTAATGCAGCCTCTAGGGACTCTCGAATATACGCCTCCTGATTGTATGTGAATAGACAAACGCTAACTAATGAGTTATTTTCCATACAAAAAAATTATCTCTGACAGAGGCACAGATTTCGAATCAATGGTATCGACGCCAACTTGACACTAATCCAATGATTCGCCCCCAGACGTCGGACGATCCCCCTCAAGCATAATAAGCCGACGATTCCTGTGACCGATACACCAAAAATCATTCGTCCAAAACCTGAGAGCAGGCTATCCGAAGCAAAGATAACAATTATCGAGAGAAGGGAAAAGAACATCAACCACCTCGTCTTCACATCCCAAGAAAAACCAATTAGATGCCGAGCTATTCCGTATACTAAAAAAAGGTGAAATACATAGAGAATAAAAAACGCAATAGCGACCCCCTCGATTCCGTAGAACCCCAATAAAACCCAAATGGCAAAAACATGTAACAAATTGGATATCGTCTGAACAAATGTGTAAATTTTAGTCGCTCCCTTTGCCATCATAACGATGCCCATCGGCCACGAGATTATTCTAAGGGCACATCCCCAGATGAACCATTTTAGGAGTAATTCTGCTTCCCAAAATTCTGCTGTGTAAAATAATTTGATCAACCAAGGCGAAAATGCCAAAGTGCCCAGAATACCTGGTAGCGCGAGTAATAGTCCGACTTCAGTTTGCTGATTCACCAACGCCTTCATTTCTTCATGCTTTTCGGATACAGCAACCAATGTCGGATAGTAATCACCTGCCATAGCACTTAAAACAAAATTCACTAACATTCCTGATAGTGCAAACGCAGCTGAATAGATCCCGACGGCAACCAAATCAAACTGCCTGACGATTAAAATTCGAGCGCAATACGCCACAGATGCGGTTAATAACCCGCCCCACATAAAAGCTAACCCCAAGCGAACCATTCCACCTGCTGCATTAAATGACTCCCTCCATGTCATGAGAACAGGAGCGATTGTAACTTTACTAGCATACCAGCGAGTCACCAGTAATTGCGTAAAGGTCAAAGACACGACGGCATAAACAATGCCACCCAAGCCATAAAAAGCATACAGTGAAACACTGATAATACTCCCGATTAATCCACCAAATATTTGCACCTTTGCTAAATCACCAATCAGGCGCATCCCTTGAATTATAGCCGCATCAGCCCCCTGTAGGTTTGTAAATAAAATCGCAAGACCAATTAAAGAAATATCGAATCGATACTGGTCACTATTAAAAGTTAGCTGGCTAATTTGCCGTGAGAATAAGACTATAGTCAAACAGCCTAATAAGCCCAAAAGGAGAGACATGCGCCTCAAAGTCAAAATACTTCGAGCTAGCTTATCATCATCGTTACTTGCAGCAGCGGAGGCAACTTCACGAACCGCACTCGACTTAAGGCCTAGGCCAAACACACCACCAAGCAATTGTATAATAGATTGAAATGCAGCTACAAGTCCAACTCCGGTTGGGCCAATCAGCAATGCTGCAAATTTCACGCGAACCATGCCAATCAACATGTTTACCCCTTGTGCACCTCCTATCATAGAAGACGATTTTATAATGCGCGAATAGGAGCTATTTTCAGTATTACTCACAGTATCAAATTAGGTGATAACATGTATATTGATTAACCAATAAAACACATCTGAACAGAAATAGCCTTAGCTCACGCAGCTCATCGCTAACGTAATAATAAACCATCACAATTGATTATATACCTCAGAATCATCCTTTAATTCTAGGCGCAAAGAAGAGATGGTCTCGTTGCAGGGAATCGGAGCGACAAGCTTCCGAGGCCCCAGTCCCATCACAACTTGAGCCCGTTTCAAGGCATCCTTAACACTTGAAGGTAAAGGGCTCAAGAGACGGCGCAACTTTGGACATCGATTGACTCGCTTATCTGACGTAACATTAGATCGAATCTCCTGATTAATAACGAACGGATCAACATTAAGAAAATCAAAACAACGAGCAAGCACTTCTTGGGGCACTCGGGCTAAGTCGTCAGACTTCAAAAGCAGCACGTTCTCATCGCCATATATCTGACGCACAAGAGGGACAAAGAAGCTGTAGTTACTAGCTCTTCGATACCATCGGTGACCACCGTTACGCCGAAACGTGGCAACAGGTAAGGTCGCCTCAGCGGCAAGCCCGTCCTCAAGCGACAACGTCTCTAGCCCCAAGGAATACCTCCAATTATAATGGGATAACAGTCTCTCAAGTGGTTCTCTTAGAATCAGAATCACTTGAGGGTTACTCAATTCTGACCTGGCACGAATAAGAGCGGGCTCCAACACTGAATAACTAGTGCTAGACTCCCCAAAAACCTTCGTCCCACTATTTGCGTGATTAAACAATGAATCATGCCAATCAGGGCCCCGTTGAGGATCTTTTTCGAGGGAAAAATAGTGTGGCTCCTTCTCAGAGGACATACAAATCTGGGGATGCAGGTTCAGATATTCATGTAAACTACTGCTACCGCATTTTGCGAATCCAGGGACGATCAAGTTACATTTCATTTTTTTCATAATCGTTAACTAACGCACACACTTCGAGAATCGCATCTACAGTATGAGCAGGACTAATTGGTAAACTAACAACTTCCTCGTGGAGTGCCTCAGTTAGTGGAAGTGATAAACTACTAAGCTCTGGGTATGCCAATTGTCGATGTGGAGGTATCGGATAATGAATCGACGTCCCGACGCCTGCCTCTTTCATCGAAACCATAAAACCATCGCGATTTTTGACACGAACAATAAACAAATGCCAGCAGGACTGACTTCCCTCTAGAATAGTCGGAAGCACTAGGGCTGTATTTGTAATACTCTTTAAATACGTTTCTGCGACAACCGTCCGCTTGGCATTGTCCGCATCTAAGTGCTTCAACTTCACCCGTAACACAGCAGCTTGAAGTTCATCGAGGCGATTATTCAGCCCTTTGACCTCATTCACATACTTCACATGTGAGCCATAATTACGGAGGCGACGAACCATATCATCCAATTCGGCATCATTCGTCGTAACCGCTCCGCCCTCACCGATCGCACCCAAGTTCTTTCCAGGATAAAAGCTGTGCGCGGCAGCATCAGATAAACTTCCGGACTTACGACCATCATAAGTGGCTCCCTGCGACTGAGCGGCATCCTCCATCACCAGCAGCCCATGCTTCGCCGCAATCGCATTGATCGGATTCATATCAGCACATTGTCCATATAAGTGGACTGCCATAATCACACGGGTCTTATCTGTGATCGCAGCTTCAATTAGATCAGGGTTCAAATTGTAAGTCGCTTCATCCGGTTCGACCAGCACGGGCACCAGTCGATTCTCTGTAATCGCAAGAATGGACGCAATGTAGGTATTCGCTGGCACAATCACCTCATCCCCTTCTTTCAATTTACCTAATTCTTTCCATGCTCGAAGAATTAAGACAAGCGCATCCAAACCACTGCTCACCCCAATGGAGTGCGGAGTGCCACAATACGCAGCGTATTCAGCTTCAAAGCCTTCCACTTCAGGCCCGAGCACATACCACCCAGATCGTAACACGCGACTCATCGCAGCTTCGATCTCGTCGAAATAAGGTGCGTTAACCGCTTTGTAATCAAGAAAAGGTATCATAAGGAGCTTCCGTTTTTAAAATCTAAAAAAGCATCATAGTCTCTCAAGTAATCCGCTTCATCGTAGTGTTGATCCGCCAGAACGAGTAGAACACAATCTGAAGAAAAGTTCTTCATGTAGTGCCAGACTTTGGGCTCAATCAAAACCCCCTTTTCCGAAGAATCCATCAGCACTGTTGTTTGGTGCTCTCCGTCATTCAAAACCATCTCGCAAGATCCTGTCACGACGACGGCGACTTGATTCAATGCCTTGTGCGCATGAAAGCCGCGCTCGACGCCCTCTTTGGTGCCAAAGATGTAGTAGACCCGACGGACTGGAAAGGGCACCGACTTTTCGGCTTCGATCGCAATCAAGCTACCGCGATCATCACCAAGCGGTTTAAAGTTAATTATTTGTGGTTTCATTTTACTTTCAATGATGCCTCACTCACTTCCGCTCTCAATTCTTCAATACGCTCCCACGCGTCTTCAGGATAAGCATCTTTAAAATGCGTCATCCACGGGTGCGTGATACCATGTTCAAGTGAACAAAGACGATGCACACCGAAAACGACCTTCCCATCAAGAACGACTGCGCCCGCTGGAATCTTACCCCGCACTTGACTGCCTGCCCCAACAAAAGCTCCCTTACCAATATAACTCCCAGGTAAAGGCGTGGCTCCCACCGCTAATACAGCTCCATCTTCGATTGTAACTGGCAAAGCGAGGTGCGATGGGGGTAGCGGATCATTGGTCAGTGTCACCAATGAAAATATCCATACAAAGTTACCAATCACGCTTCCCTTACCAATGTGCGCATAACCATGAAACCTACAGAAATCGCCAATCTCACAATCTCCCTCAATATCCGAAAAATTGCCCACACGAAGGTTTTCTCCTGCTTTCGTGCCTTCCCGCAAAACCACGTGGTGTCCCGTTTCTAATCCGGGGCCATACGAACTTCCTTCGTAAAGAACAGAATGGGAACGGATGATCGAATTGTCGCCGATATAAACTGGCTTACCGGCAAATGCTGGATGTTTAGTTGGAGAACCAATCACGCAATGATCCGCAATGGTGCAATTCGCACCAATGACCACATTGTCGTAAATTCGAACACCGAATCCAAGCTGAACGTTCGCTCCAATTTGTGCGTTTGGGGAAATATGCTGAAATAGTTCCATATTCTTATATCGTGCCCGAATCCACGTGGATATTTTGTCCGGTAATTGATCGAGCGCCTCCCGAAAGTAGAAAGGCTACAGTGTCTGCAACCGATCCAACTTCCGTTGCTTGCTTTAAAGATGTGCGCTTATAGATACGATTTTTCTGATCGTCACTGAGTGTGGCACTCATTGACGTCTCCATGAATCCTGCAACCAGACAATTTGAGCGGATTTGGCGCTCTCCCCACTCGCGTGCAGTATTTTTAGAAAACGCTTCGATAGCTCCCTTGGTCGATGCATACATTGCCAAGCCCTTGTAACCTGTATGCACACTGATCGAGGAAATATGAACAATGCTCCCCTTCACTCGATGCAATAGCATATTCCGAATTGCATACTTGGTAAGAATCATCGGCGAAAAGACATTCACACGATACATCTGCTCCAAAGGTTCCAGATTCACATTCGTGACAATATCATCGTAGGCCATTGCAGCATTGTTAACGAACCCATGCAGTGGCGTATCAAAATCGATGTAATCATCGAAGACTGCCTTGTGCACGCCATCCGCATTACTGAGATCGACACTTTTGAAGTGTAATTGCCCAGCATACTTCGCCTGAAGAGTGTCAAAGGCCTCCGTGCGAGTGCGAGCGATCCCATAAACGACTGCGCCCGACTCAAGCAGTCTTTCCGCCATGGCCAGCCCCAAGCCTTTCGATACACCTGTGAGTAGAATATTCATAATTAACTTCGTTTAAGTTTTCCCGTTCGCGTCGTCTCGATTGCACCAACAAGGTTGATTAACCTCGGCACTTTGAACGCCTGAAGGTTTGAGGCAAGATGTTGACGAATGGCCTTCTCGGTCAGGTCAGGATTACCTAAGACCACATCGCAACACACTAGATTGCCCAAGATTGAGTTCTTTTTTCCAAACACACGGACTTCACGCACTCCATCCATCGCACGAAGCACTGCCTCGACTTCAGCCGGATTCACTTTGTAGCCCCCTACATTGATCAGTTCATTAGAACGATGAAGTATTTTAAAGCGCAGGGGATTCTCCGAGATAATCGAAACAACATCCCCCGTCGCATACCAATCGTCTACCGGTGTGTGTGTGGTATCGCCAAATTCTCCCAAGAGACTTCTGTGGACCATCAATTGATCATCACTTATACGAACTAGATCTTCCAAGCCCTCTTTAATGGAAAATACCTCACCTTCTGCAGCCAGAATCGTCCCCGCTTCAGTAGAGGCGTAAACATTCAAAAACTTGGCAGATGGAAACGCTCGTTCTAAGTGCTCGACTAACTTCGGATCCATTCGCTCACCACCAAAGGTGACTCGAGACACCGAACCGACTGATTGATCGGCAGGCATGAGCATCCGGTAAAATGTAGGCGTTGCGGAAATATTAGTCACTCCATAGTCTTGAAGCGCATTGTAAATCCCCTTTCGATCCAAGCCGAATACGTTCACGATCGCATTGCCATTCATCACAGCCTGCATAAAGACTTGGCACCCCGCAATGTGGGTGGGATTATAGGCAAAGGCCCATACGGATTCCGCGTGTCGGGATGAGTGTTTCACCGACCGCGCCAATGTCGCAATTTGATGAGACACTCGTTTCGGCAGTCCGGTCGTGCCTGAAGTGAAAAAGCCGATTCGCCCTTCTCCGACCCGTCTGACTCGCTCCAGCAAATCTGCCACACCTTGAATCGGAGGCTCAACTCGGCAACTAAGCTTACGCGCTCTTTCATCTGCGTCCGGAATGAGTGCATCAATTTCTTCCGCCGAAAAGTCGGCATCCAATAAAGTAATATCAATCTCGCAAAGCAAAACCAACAAATATGCTCGAAATACATCATACGTTTTCTTCCCCAAAAAGAAACACGATAACTCATGAGGCCCCGAATTTAGATCCTCAATAAGCTCCTTATATGTATAAGAAACCTGCTCACTTGCATCAGCTAAAAAGAGCTTAGACATTATGAAATCCGCTCCAAAACTTCTCCTACCGTCTGGACGATCCCATCGGCAAAGATATCTACACCCGTTTCCTTTTCAATCCGAACTGTAAACTCTGCAAGATCGAGAGAATCCAATTCCAACTGATCACGCAGGTGTGTCTGCTCAGTCACATCCTCCACGGGTTGCAACCCTTTGTTCTCTCGAATCGTGTTAACGACGGTTTTAATGGTTTCGATTTTACTCATAATTCTTAATATTCTTTATTTCGCAATTCTCTTCAAATACTCACCATAGCCGGACTTCTCCAGCTTGGTCGCCAGCACGAGCAACTGCTCGCGATCAATAAACTTTGAATAATAGGCAACTTCTTCGATGCAGCCGATTTTTGTATCTTGACGCTCTTCAATCACACGGACGAAAGTGGATGCTTCATTGAGCGACGCAAAGGTGCCAGTATCGAGCCAAGCGATACCGCGATTAAAGACGCCAACCTTGAGCTTCTTACGTTCTAGGTAGACTTGGTTCACAGTTGTGATTTCATATTCCCCACGTGCAGAAGGCTCGATGGTTTCGGCGATCCCAACGACATCGTTATCGTAAAAGTATAAGCCAGGGACTGCGAAATTAGACTTCGGATCGGCTGGTTTTTCTTCAATAGAAATCGCGTTCTTCTGATCGTCGAATTCAACGACACCATAGCGTTCGGGGTCATGCACAGGAGCCGCAAAAATGACCGCACCATCGGGATCAGTATGACGGCGCACGAGTTCACCAAAGCCGGAGCCGTAGAAGATGTTATCGCCGAGCACAAGGGCCACCTTGTCGTCGCCGATAAACTCTTTACCCAACACAAACGCCTGGGCGAGTCCATTGGGCACTTCCTGCACCACATACTCGAATCGGCAGCCGAGCTCAGAGCCATCGCCGAGCAAGCGCTTAAAGGCCGCTTGGTCTTCGGGCGTGGTAATGATCAGTATCTCGTTGATCCCGGCCAACATGAGCACCGACAGCGGATAGTAAATCATCGGCTTATCGTAGATCGGCATGAGCTGCTTCGATACGGCCAGTGTGATGGGGTGTAGGCGAGAGCCGGCACCGCCAGCGAGTATGATTCCTTTCATAGAAATAGGGGCCCTCTGGGCCGAAGATGAAGCCGCGCAGCGGCTAGGATATGAGGGCCTTTGGCCCGAAGATGGGATATGGGAGCCTTTGGCTCGGATATTGAAGATGCGCAGTTTGCGCTGGAGATGGAACGCTACGTGCTGGATATGGGATATGGACGCTAGCTGGCATTGGTTGCTGGGTTTAAGAACTAAAAAGAACGATACCAGTTACGGCGGCTAGGGTGAGCAGGGCTGAGATAGTGATAAAAGCTTGTCGTTTTTTAAAGCTCGAAATGAGCCCCGTAATTTTGCGGCCTGCCTGAATGGTCTCTTCTCGAATGGCTACACACTGATCCGCGTATTCCGGATAGTTATCCTCGATGACGTAAAGAAGCGAGCGTGTTTCACCCCCTGACGCACGGGCAATATTATAAAAATGTAATTTTTCCTGTCCTCCAGCTCGCTCAAAACCTTCCGCGATATTAGTCATCACCGAAACCGAAGATCGCTGAATTTGATAACACAATCCGAAGTCACGTTTCAGCCCCTCATTCCTTGTCAGGTCATAGACTCGTTTCACGACCACCCGAGCCTCTCTCCAAGCCTCTAAATCCTCAAATTTCATCCCCATTTGCTATGCCTCATCTGCCATTTTTTATATCCGCGCGAAGCGCCCATATCCTATATTTAGCCCAAAGGGCGAATATCCAATCTACCGACTATGAATTACCGAGACGAGCTAGTTTATAATCGCCGCTTAAAATGCGATCCGTCCACTCTCGGTTATCTAAATACCACTGCACGGTTTTGCGGAAGCCGCTGGCGAAATCTTCTTTAGGCTCCCAGCCTAGTTCATCTCTTATTTTGGTGGGGTCGATCGCGTAGCGCATATCATGACCAGGTCGATCAGTCACAAAGGTTATCAAATCCTCGTAGGATTTGGGGGTTGAGGGATCAAGTTGCTCCTTTGCGGCCCCTAGGGCACCCCGCGCAGTCGTCCCTTCGGGACAAACACCTTCGTGTTTACCATCTACGTTCTGCCGAACTTCGTCATCCATCAGTTGGCAAAGCGATCGGACTAACTCTATGTTTTGCCGTTCATTATTACCGCCGATGTTGTAGGTCTCGCCGACTCTTCCCTTGGTAACGACGGTGTAGAGTGCTTCGGCATGGTCTGTGACATACAGCCAATCGCGGATATTCTCGCCTTTGCCATACACCGGTATTGGTTCACCGCGTAGACATTTGAGAATGACGACAGGAATCAGTTTTTCTGGAAACTGATACGGGCCATAGTTGTTGGAGCAATTCGTGACCAGCACTGGCAGGCCGTAAGTGTCGGCCCAAGAGCGGGCGAGGTGATCGGACGCGGCCTTCGATGCGGAATACGGAGAGTGCGGATCGTAAGCGTGCGTTTCGGAGAAGCCGGGGGCGTCGGGGGCGAGTGAGCCGTAGACTTCGTCAGTGGAGACGTGGAGAAATCTGAAAGATTCCTTATTACTGATGAATGATTCTTGATTACTGATGCCCGAAAGCCCCTCTCCAGAATCCGTAATCTTTAATTTGGAATCCCCTGCTTCAGGCAAGCTACGCCAGTAGGCTAAGCTTGCCTGAAGCAGGTTAAACGTGCCAACAATGTTCGTCTGAATGAATTCGCTGGGGCCGTCGATTGAGCGATCGACGTGGCTCTCGGCGGCGAGGTGCATGACCGCATCTGGCTGGTGCTTTGTAAAGACTGCGTTGAGCGCTGCGGCATCGCAAAGATCGACTTGCTCGAAGGTGTAATTCGGATTGCCGTCGAGGTCGGCAAGTGACTCGGCGTTGCCCGCATACGTGAGCTTGTCGAGATTGATGACGGATTCGCCCTTCTCTTCAACGAGCAAGCGAACGAGATTGGAACCAATGAAGCCGGAACCGCCTGTGATTAAAATTTTCATAAATTTTGGTGAGACCCGGCAGAGCCAGGGTGACGGCTGCGCCGTAGTGAAAGTGGGGCCATGCCATGCTATGCATGGAGTGAAAGTGACAGTGGTCGGAAATGCTGACGTAGGTCCGCTGGAGATGGCGAAGCAAATGTTAGAATCTGACGGAAGTTCGCAGCAGCGTAAAACGCTATGCACACGCGACAGGCTTTATGGGCCCTTATTACTAGAAGAATGCGTTCAAATAATCTGATCGCTCCTGGGTCTTAAAAATAAGCGGTTTCCGACAGAGTCGGCTCTGGGCTAAAACGATGATCGCGTCTTTTGCCACTCGACAAACTTTTCTACGCCTTGCTTGAACGTTATGCTCGGTTCATAACCAAAGAGTTCCTTGGCCTTGCTCACATCTGCCCATGTCTGCGGAACATCACCAGGTTGCTCGGGCTGGCGGTCGATGATGGCTTTTTTGCCCACTACAGTTTCTATCGTTTCGATCATCTCCGAGAGCGTGACGGTCTGATCGTTGCCGAGGTTGATGACTTCGTAGTTCGTCTGATCGTAATGGAGTGCTCCGAGGATACCTTCGACGATATCAGCGATGAAGGTGTAATCACGGCGGGTGGAGCCATCGCCAAAGACAGGGATCGGCTCGCCCGCTTTGATCAAGCGGACAAATTTATTGATCGCGAGATCGGGACGTTGACGGGGGCCATAGACCGTAAAGAAACGAAGTCCAAGCACACGGATGCCATACAAATGGCTATAGACATGGCCCAGAAGCTCGCAGCTGACCTTGGTGCTGGCATACGGACTAATCGGGCCCGAGACATTGTGCTCCTCAGTCCAGGGGACATTCGGGTTCACGCCATAGACCGACGACGAAGAGGCGAAGACGAACTGCTTGATGTCGTTCTCCTTGGCGAATTCGAGCAGGTTCTGGGTGGCGATGACATTGGTGCGTTGGTAACCGACTGGATCTTCGATCGACGGGCGGACGCCCGCCTTGGCGGCTAGGTGGATTATGCCGTCGGGGGTGGAGCCCCCGAGTTGAAAGTTGATTTTGTTGTAAGTTGTTGGTTCAGCGAGATCACCTTCGATCAAGTCGAAAGACGGATTATCGGCATGCTGCTCGATGTTCGCTGTCTTGAGCGCGCGATCGTAGAACGGGTCGAAGTTATCGACGCCGATGACGTCGTGCCCGTCCGCCAGGAGACGGTCGAGTGTGTGTGAGCCGATGAAGCCGGCACAGCCTGTTAGGAGAATTTTCATAAAAGGGGACCAGCGAAGCTGGTGTGGGACGAAGCGCGAGTAGCGCGTAGATGGTCTGCGAGGTCTGCCGAACTGGCCCCGAAGGGGTGATTGGCTGGGTGCCCTTTGGGCAAGTGAAAAAACTAAGTGTTAAGGTAGAAGCGACACTCTTGTCGCTTTGCTCATCCAACAACTTGATTATTTAAGCGACAAGAGTGTCGCTTCTACGGGGACAACCGCCCCTACAACGAGTGCGCGAAATATTCGATGGTTTTCTTTAGGCCAGCTTCGAGTTGAACCTTTGGCTCCCAGCCAAGGACTTCGCGTGCTTGCGTGATGTCGGGCTGCGCCGGAGTGGACCGGCGAAGCCGGAGTGATAGTGGTAGTGACGCCTTTGGCGAGTGATCTGCCTTCGGCGAGTGACGGCTGCGCCGTAATGAGAGTGACCAGCAAAGCTGAGTGCCCTTTGGGCAAGTGAAAGAACACGGAGGCACGCAGACACCGAGCTGATTAGGGTGAGGGCACTGAGGCGGACGACGCGGAGGTCGTCCCTCCCGTTGCTGAATAGAATCCAGTCACTTGGCACGCTTCCGCCATTGGTCAGGCGAGAAAACGCGACGAATTGGTTGCCGGATCGGCTAGAATTGAGAAGGGCTCCATCAGGAGAATGCCTTAGTACTAAGGCAGTGTGTATGGCGCATCCAGTAGCTTTGTTCAAGAAAAAATGAACAAAGTGAATGATGAGGTTTAGGAGATTGGAGATCTGGCGAAGCACAATAGTGCGTAGATGGTAAACCGTCTGCGGTATGCCCAATACGTAATGGAGGGTGAGTGCAGCGGGTGCCCTTAGGGCGGCTGAAGGAACAAAAATGCGTCGTTCTGGGGTCGCTGTTGCCGAAGCGGGCGACGTGGTCGCACCGAATCGACTCTCAGCTCTTTATTACGCCCTTGGGTGCAAGTCTCAGCCCTCAGCCCTCTTAATACGTCGGGCGGTATAAATTACGCGCCTTTTGGCTTTTATAATCGCTAGCTTCTGTTGCAACTGAATCAAATGCCATCGGGCTACCATTGATCGCGTTCCACTTGCCACGGGCACTGCTCCAGGCCTCCGCAGCAATATCGGCAGAGAGCGAAAATTGGCTTTCTGTAAAGTTATCTTTTTCTGCGTAGAGTACTAGCGTCACACTTTCTTGTGACTGATGCGATTCCTGCCACAAAAGATCGAGGTCTTCGTGCGGGGCGTGCGGCACGTAGAAAACGTGGGTTTGCCCGCCCATCGTCAATTCGGCTCGGCAAAATCCCATCTTCTTTAATACAAAGCGGAAGTCCGACCATAAATGGATGGCGCTATCAGCTCGCTCCGCTTCGACCACCAGCCAATTCTTCAAATACAACGCATTGCGCGTATCTTGCCGCGATTGCAACGAGTCAGTCATTAAAATATGAATGCTACCAACGGAAATCTTTTGCCCGCGCAGGGCAAATATAACGATCACGAGCAAGAAGCCTAAAAAGAGCGGCAGGTAACGCCCACGATCTGCAAGAACAAGCAACCCAGCGGCCAGTGCAAACAGAGAAATCGCATACAGGACCAATACCGTATTACGCCGCGAGATACCTGAACCCATCAAGCGATGGTGAATGTGACCACGATCCGGACGAAACAATGGCAAGCCCTGGATCCCACGGCGCAACAGCGCAAAGGCGACATCTGCGATCGGCAATGCAAGGGCCAATGCGGGCGCGATCAATGCGGCGAGGATCGCACCTTTTTCAGAATTTATCAGCGAAAGCGCAGCAATCACATAACCGATCATATACGCACCGGAGTCCCCCATGTAACACTTCGCAGGGGGGAAGTTATGAAATAAGAAGCCCAGAATCGCGCCAATCATACCAATGGCTAAAATCGAAGAAAAGATGGCCCCATGCTGATACCCTAAATAAGCCAGCAAAGCCATAAGCATGAGGCCGACTCCGCCAGCCAGCCCGTCCAAGCCGTCGATCAAATTGATCAAATTCATGATGGCAACGAACCAACCGATGGTCAATATACAGCAGACAAACTGGTTATCCACGGTGATTTCCGTGAACGGGATCGCAACGGAATTAATCGACAGCCCACATTTATAAGCGGCCACCGCAATCAGGATCTGCAGCAATAGTTTGAGCTTGGCTCCAAGCGGACGAAAGTCGTCGATAAAGCCGAGCATAAAGGCACTCACGGCACCGCCAACCACCGCCAAGTGCACTAGAGTTCGATTATCCTCCGCATTGAGCTGAAAGAAGCAAAGCAAGTAGGTCAGCGCAAGACCCGCGGCAATTCCGACCCCGCCGATACGAGGAATCACACCAGTGTGGGTATGGTGATGCTGCGGATCAGCCTCACTTCCTTGACCGAAGCCAAAAGCCATCAGCCAATTGATTACGAGCCATGAGGTAATGCAGCCAAGCAAAATAAAATATATAAAAGGAAAATACAATGAAATGCCATACCGCGGAGATCCTAACAAATTGCAATGTAAATACCACCAACTTATCTTTAAAGCTCCAAGGCGTTCAGATGAAATGCCTACGGCTGCAGCCGATGGGATTGACCCCAAGCTGGTCAGAGCGAATGCCGTGGGTCTTGCAGATAAGCCTCAACGCGGGATAAAACCGGTTGCTACAACCGCCTCGGGAATCGTCACCAACGGCGCTAGCAGCTCCACCAGTTCCTCGATCTAATTACCTACGTTATCTGCTCCTGCATGCTGTTGCACTCTATGCTGAATCAGACAATGTCTTGCCGAGCCTCATTGGGCTTGCTGAAGAAATTGGCGCCGCCAAGTGCGGCCATAATAATCGGCATTAGTTTTTGCATGCGACCCTGCCAGGTGCGCAAAGTATTGATCCGCTGAGCGGCATGTTCCCGCACTGCTGGATCGGCTTCGGATTCGACCAGCGCCGCAATTGCTTCTAGACGCCCGCTGCCTGACTCTAAGTGCGGTGTAAATTGATCACGGACAAAACCATGCACCAGACGCTTCATAGAAAGCTCAGGGTGATAATGATCCTTCCGGCTCCCTGCCAAATACTGCACCTTAACCGCGCCGAGTTGGCGTAACAGCTTTAGCCCTTGGCTGACCGAGCCTCGGCTAATGCCGAGCCGCACAGTCAAATCATCGAAGGTCTGCGGTAACGGCGCGCAAAACAAGCAGCCATAAATTTCACCCACCGAACGCGGTAACCCGATCAAGCTGGCGGCACGAATAAACACTTCAATAGTTGAACTTTCCCACGGCGATAAGACTGCGGGTGGCTGTGTGGACTCTGCAGGAGTGACTTCCATTACTTAGAAAAAACTGGATAGAATCAGTGGCCTGAGGTTTGTTCAAGTTTTTTTGAACAAAGCGAACAGGCTGCAGGGATGCGCAAAATGATTATGCGAGTGAATGGTGAAGTGGGTCAGCCATGGTTATCGCGCGTAGATCGCAGAGCCTCTGTCGCCAGACGGAGCACGAGCGTACAGCTCAGAGGAGGATGGTGACGACGTGATCCAATGCGGGCCGAACTTACGCCACTCATCACAATCGCACGTCACTACTTTTAAGGCGCACCCCGATCTCACGATCAGAACAAACTCAAGATCTGCGATAATCGAAGCCAATAACTTGCTCCGACAAATAAAAAGGTCGCCTACACGCCTAAAACAAATTGCGTAAATGAATAAACCAGGTCGCGACTAGGCTAAAAAGCAGTAAGATTACGCCTGAAATGCGTAAAAAACGCTCAAAATTCGGAAATGGGATGGCATTATTGACTCCAAAAAGCTGATTACACAACGAGCTGCGCATGTCCCGCTTGGTCTCCTCGGAACTAACGATAAAGAAGATGCCAAGCACCCCAGGGAGCGTGCAAATCGCAATTTTAATAATTAATATAGCAAAACTAAGATTGAAGAGGCCCATGATAAAGAAAGAGGAACGTGATGAAAATATTTAAAACCCTGAGAACCAAGGAGGTAGAATTGGATGGTGAGTCTTTAAGCATTTGCCAATCTTAAAAGACAAAAACAACAATCACTCGGAGGCCTGCTGCAGATAACGAAGCGTGCCAGCGATGCGGAAGTCGCCCCACCCTAAGCGCTCGAATTTGAATTCTGCCATTCCCCGTGTTAGCATGGAGGCGACCGAGAACGGTGATTAAGCTCGCTGTTCTCGATTCCACGCGACGCATGCTTCGTAACGAACCTGGTTGCCACCGAAAAGATCGAGTGCGCTACCAATGGTCAGATCGACTTTACCGCTGCTCAGATCGTGTACAATTTGCAAGTCCTTGAAAGCATGCACCCCGCCAGCATAAGTCACAGGGATGGTCGCATGTGCGCCGAGAAACTCAACCAAGCGAGTATCAATCCCCTCGCACTTACCCTCTACGTCGGCAGCGTGAACCAGTAATTCATCACAGGAATGCGCCAACTGGCGGAGTGTTGCGGCGTTCACAGTAAGATCTGTCGGTGTTTGCCAGCGATTCATTGCGACGACCCAGCCGTCCCCTTCCACCCGGCAACTCAGGTCCAAGACCAGCCGCTCTTTACCGACTTCAGCAACCAACGCATCTAAGCGTTCCGCTCGAAAGTGACCTGTATCGTCAAATAGCGACGAGGTAACAATCACATGGCTCGCACCCGCTTCTAGCCACGCGCTCGCATTTTCACGCTGTATACCACCGCCAATTTGCAAGCCACGCGGATACGCCGCCAATGCCTCACGTGCGGCGCGATCGTTATCAGGGCCGAGTTTGATGACGTGCCCACCAATTAACGCATCCTGCCGATACAGCTCGCCGTAGTAGCCTGCAGGACGATCACTCTCAAAATTCGTCTGCAAGCCGAGGCCGTCGTCACTTAGGGTGCCGCCGACGATTTGCTTCACCTTACCCGCATGGAGGTCGATACATGGACGAAATAGAGTCATATAAGAAGAAAAGGCTGTTCCGAGCGAAGCGACAAGACCGGATACGCACTAGACTGGAACAAAACTGAAAAGAGGACTCTGAAAAGGCTGAAATCTAAAAAAATTGTTCCGACCTAGCGCATGGGCACGTAGATGGTCGGCACTTGTGCCGGGGTGAATTGCGAAGTGCGCGCAGCTGGGAGACGGTAAATCAAAGGGTTGCCCTGAGTCCGCGAAGCGGTGGTCAGGGCTACCAAGGTGTGAGGACGACGCGGGAGCGAAAGCACCGGCACCTTTTAAAAGGAACGTGGGCGAGTCGTCACGCAGATGCGTCTTTTTTTCGCTGTTCGATTCTGACCAGATTGATTTTTAAAGTGCGAAAAAAGCGGCTGGTGAATGGAGGCTTTTTGTTAAAAATAGTTAAATCGGCTTTAAAGGAAGCCCAACGCAGGCCCAGTGCAGGCCCACCGAACTAATTGGAATCGAGTTAGACTTGAACATCACCTGAAGAAATATAAACTTAAATTCTTAATTCATCCATCCTCGTATGACTCTATTATGAAAAAAGCCTGCCAACTTCTCGCCCTTCTTGTCCTCATAGTTACCTTCGGTTTGAGTGCCTTCGGCGCACATGCAGATCAACTGAAGTGCACTACCAATGATCAGGTCGACTTTACCACTGCTGAGGTCATGGCCGAATTGCAGATCCCCGAAGGCGTGCACCACGCAAGCACAAGGAACTGGAATAGTCGCATAATTGCTCGAATAATCGCTAAGATGGCCATGGTCAATGCTTGTGACGGCGACGAGGCGGGTGACTGAGGCAATTCGCACAATGTAGTGCGCGCTGTAGGAAGACCATGAGCAGGTTTGCCCTGAGTCCGCGAAGAGTGGCAAGCGTGCCAATCCATATAGACGACGCGTAAGCGAAAGGAACTTCCACCTTTTATAAGAAGTGGAAGTGGGCGTCCTGGTTCAAATTATCAAAACGCATGCATTCGTGCTTGTAATTTAGCAATCGTCGTCGCGCTGGCGCGGAGGTTTTTTCGCTCGTTCGAATACGAGCAGATGGACTTTCGAAGTACGAAAGAATCGGCTGATGGATGGAGGCTTTTTGCGAAAAATGATTAAATCGGCTCCGAATGTACTCAACCGCAGGCTCGCTCAACCAACTAGAGTCGAATTAAGCTTGAACATCACCCGAAGAAATATAAGTTTAAATTATTAATTCGTCCATTCTCATATGACTCTATCATGAAAAACGCCCGCAAACTTTTTGTCCCTTTTGCCCTCCTAGTCTCTTTCGGCTTGAGTGCGTTCACCGCAAATGCAAATCAACTGGCTAGTGCCAAAGTCCTTGATATAACTGGCATCGTTAACAGCTACACCATCGACGGCACAGAGAAACCGACCGGCGCGCTCGGCAGCACGCCTAGTGACGCTGAGATCAACCCGACTGAGAAACCATTAACGATCGGTAAGATTCTTAAACAAGACGATAGCATTGTGACCACGTTGCGAAGCAGTGCGCAAATGGTCTTCTCCAATGGCTCTGAGTTGACGGTCGACCAAGCCAGCAGCATTACATTTTCCGAGCTCGCCCAAGAAGCCTTTAGCGGAAACAAAAGTTTCGAACAGCTACAAGCCGACCCTAGTAAATCTCAGGTCCTACTCACACTGAACTACGGCAAAGTGTCTGGCCACGTGAAGCAGCTCAAAGAAGGGTCAACTTTTCTCATCCAGACTCCACTCGGCACCGCTGTGATCCGCGGCACTAAATTCGTCGTTGAGATTCGCTTCAATCTTGAGCGCGGCGAGTCCGTATTGTTTGTCAACAATCTTGATGGCAAGGTGGACGTCATCTCGCGCATCAGCGGTTCCTTTACGTTCGGTCGCCGCAATCTGGCCGACAAGGGCTTCGAAATTGATAATCCCGATAAAACCAAGTCCATCCCAGCTGGTCATACCGTCGCCATTCGTCTCTCAATAGACGACCCTAAATATAGTAAGATTATCAACCAAGCTAAGAACCGTTCACCATACAAAAGGGCAGCCTCAAAGGCGGTGATTAGTGCCGTGATCTCGCAACTGATCACCCCAGAAGACCGAGACGCGGTGGTTGCCAGTCCGAATCAAGCGCTTCTAAAATAAACCACTCATCAGCACCTTTTCATAAAGCCCCAGTTCGCTGGGGTTTTTTTGGGCAGGTGAACTGAGTTCGGCAGCGGCCAAGCAGTGCCCTAGACCAATCAAGCGCTGGATTCAATCCATCCGTATCTTTTAAACAAAAGGTATTACACCGCTACAAACTCTCTAAGATACGCTTGGTTTCATCGCGCTTCTCAGTCGTTTCGGCCAGTTGCTTGCGTGCGCCTTCGACAATCTGCGCTGGGGCACTGTCGACAAACTTGGAGTTCTTCAACTTGCCTTCGCCCGCCGCGACGAGCTGATTCAGCTTGTCGAGCTCTTTGCTGAGCCGCGCCTTCTCAGCCTCGACATCAATCGAACGACTCAAATCGAGATACAAGGTGCCGAGCGGCGTGACAGCTGCGGGCAAGCCATCTGGCTGTGCACCATCGACTGCAGTCAGCACGATCCCAGCTAAAGTTTGCACCAAGCTGGCGTTGTCGGCGATCACTTTGACCGCATCGCCTTCGGCGGCATAGAGCACCGCCACATCACGCTTATTGGCCAAATTATACTGCGACTTAAGCGCACGTGCTTGTGAAATTAATTCCTGTAAGCTGACCACACGCGCCGCGGCTGAGGTGTCCGCCGCGAGTACAGCTTGCAACTCTGTGGCTGAAGTAAGCGTGGTATTTTGAATATACTCGACCGAGGCAGCGTAGCCGAGCCCCTTCCAGAGTTCTTCGGTAATGTGCGGAATCACTGGATTGGCCAGCTGCAGCACTTGTCGAATCACCAGATCCTGAATCGCGAGACAGTTATCTCGCAGCGCTTCGTCGCCCTTGAGTTTGCCTTTGGATGCTTCGACGTACCAATCGCAGAAATCTCCCCAGAAGAATGCGTAAATAAGGTGCGTCAACGGCGCGATTTCGTAATTGGCAAAGCACTTCTCGATCTCAGCAGTCACTTCGATCAGGCGTGCAAGGATCCAATGATCGTAATCGTCGCACAAACTGGTGTCGATCCGACTCAGGATTGCGGCTAAACTGGAATTGTCCGCCATCGGGCCGGACATCTGCCGGAAGCGCGACGCGTTCCACAGCTTGTTGGAGAAATTGCGGCCGATCTGGATGCGCTCCTCAGTGAACAAAATATCCGAACCAGACGGGGCGATATTACAAATCCCAAAGCGCAGGCCATCAGCGCCGTATTTCTCGATCAAATCGAGTGGATCAGGCGAGTTGCCGAGTGATTTCGACATTTTGCGGCCCTTTTCATCGCGAATGAGGCCGTGAATGAAGACGTTCTTAAACGGGATGCGCTTTGCGAGTTCTTCATCGGTCAGGTCCTTGGCATCGTCGCCATACAGCTCGATACCAGCCATAATCATGCGGGCCACCCAGAAGAAAATAATATCGAAGCCAGTCACCAGCACGGATGTCGGATACCAGAAATCGAGCTCCTTCTGTTGCTCTGCGGTGGGCTTCGGCCAACCTAAATTCGCCATTGGCCACAGGTACGACGAGGCCCAGGTGTCGAGCACGTCGTCTTCTTGCTCCCAGTTTTCAGGATCAGATGGGCCTTCGACCGACACATGCACATGCGCAGGATTGTCAAAATCGAGCTCCGCGCGATCTGCCCCCTTCTTATACCAGACCGGAATGCGGTGGCCCCACCAGAGCTGGCGGCTGATGCACCAGTCTTGAATACCGTTGAGCCAGTGCAGATAGGTCTTCTTCCAACGATCCGGGTGAAATTTTATCGTACCATTTTCAACCGCACGCTTGGCCTCTTCGACCTTCGGGTATTTAAGGAACCATTGCTCTGAGAGACGCGGCTCGATCGGCACATCACCACGCTCTGAGAAGCCGACGGTGTTTTCGTAAGGTTCACGCTCGATCAGTAGGCCCATGTCATCGAGCTTTTGCGTCGCCACTTTACGCGCCTTGAATCGATCCATGCCGTCGAATTCCGTACCTGCCAAGGCATTGAGCTTACCTTCATGGTCGATCACTTCGATCGTTTCGAGGCCGTGGCGCTGGCCGATCTCGAAGTCATTCTTATCGTGCGCGGGCGTGACTTTGAGGCAACCGGTGCCGAATTCGCGGTCGACATATTCGTCGCCAATAATCGGGATTTCTGCCTTCGGGAACGGCCGCCAGATCGTCTTGCCGATCAAGTGCTTGAATCGCTCGTCCTCTGGATGCACTGCGACCGCAGTATCGCCCATGAGGGTTTCGGGACGTGTGGTGGAAATTTCGAGATGCGTGCGTTCGCCGTCTGGCTGCACCAGCTCGTAGCGCATTTTGTAGAAGAAGCCACTCTGCGGCTTCATGTTCACCTCTTCGTCGGAAATCGCGGTGTGCGTGGCAGGGCACCAATTGACCATGCGCTTGCCGCGATAGACGTAACCACGCTTATAAAACGACACGAATGCGGTGAGCACTGCCTTCGAGTAGTCTTCATCGAGAGTGAAGCTAGTGCGATCCCAGTCGCAGGACGCGCCAAGCTTTTGCAATTGGTTTAAAATGACGCCGCCCGACTCTTCACGGAAGTCCCAGACTTTTTCCAGGAAGCCCTCGCGGCCGAGGTCATATTTGCTTTGCCCTGTGGCTGCACGCAGTTGCTTCTCGACCTTGGTCTGAGTGGCAATGCCTGCGTGGTCGGTGCCTGGCTGCCAGAGCACGGCTTTGCCTTCGAGGCGCGCCCGGCGCACGAAGATATCTTGCAAAGTATTATCCAACACGTGGCCCATGTGCAGCATGCCAGTGACATTCGGCGGCGGAATCATGATCGCATACGGCTCCTTCGCCGAATCAGCGGCCGCCTTAAAGCATCCCGCTTCGAGCCAGTTGGCATACCAGCGTTGTTCGACTTCTTTGGGTTCGTAGGCTTTGGCAATTTCAGACATGACAGAAAAAATGGGAAAGGAGCCAAAGGTGTGGCTCTACTGCAGGCTTTCAAGCTAGAAACGCGCAGAACCTGATCAACCGCTGCAATTGCGACGGTTCCCACGTAGTGTCGTCGCTTGCGGCGGCCAGAAGTCAAAGAAGCCACACAAATTGGCCTGCGCAAGTGCAGACGCCACGGGTTCAGGGCCCCGAACGACTCCTGGCAGCAAGCCAGTCGCTGCTCCGATCTCCGGTCTCTGGCCTCTTATCTCTAGTCTCTGATAAAGATTCATAGTAATGTATTCAGCTTTATTACGAATAGTATAACTATGAATACATCCGAACAAAAAACCGTGGTCATCGGCGGCATCAGTGGTGGCATTGGCTCCGCACTGGCTGGACAGCTCACTCGCACAGGTGATCGCGTCGTCGGCTTTGCCCGCAATGCGCAGAGACTTGAGGCACTACGCGCTCAACATCCAGAGATCGAAACATATACCTGCGACGCAACCGACCCAGAAGCGCTCAACGCCTGCTTCGAACAGATTATCGCAACCCACGGCCAAATCGACGCTTATGCACATGCGATCGGTTCGATTTTTATCAAGCCCGCGCACCTCACCTCCACCGAGGACTGGGACCACACCGTCCTCACCAATCTCAGCAGCGCATTTTACGCACTACGGGCAGCGACCAAGCAGATGAGTCGACAAAGCCGTGGCACTTGCCTGTTTTTTAGTACAGCTGCCGCGCAAGTCGGAATCGCTAACCACGAAGCCATTGCCGCAGCAAAGGGCGGCATCGAAGCTATGGTGCGCTCTGCGGCCGCGACCTACTCAGCACGCGGCCTGCGTATCAATGCAATCGCCCCCAGCCTCACTGACACGCCGCTCGCAGGCCCAATGACTAGCAACCCGAAAATGTTGGAAGTATCAAAACGGATGCACCCACTCGGCGACATCGCCCAACCACATGACATTGCGAGTCTCGCAGAGTGGCTGCTCTCTGAAAACGCCCGATTTGTAACGGGTCAGGTCTTTACGATCGATGGCGGTATCTCGACCATTGTCCCCAAGCCAAAGATGTGATTAAATATCGCCTTAGCATCCTGTTGGTCGTTGTGCTGCTTCCAGTTAGTTCGATCTGCGCTGGTGTATTTGCAGAATCATCACGCATCGATGGGGTGAGTTATCCAATAATGGGATCGCATCGCGTGACCCACAAAATGATCTTCAAGCTCTACGATGCCGCCCTATTCACGGAAGCGGACGCAACCGTTGAAGAAGTGCTAGCACGCAATTGCTCATTGCACCTCGAATTTCGCTATTTGCGCAGCATCTCCAAGGCAACCATCCTAAAGTCGGCGGATCACATACTCGCCAACAACCTCAGTGCCGAGGCTCTAGCGCGAATCACGGTCGCAACAGAGCAACTGCACGCGACTTACCGCTCCGTTCAAGCCGGGGACGTCTCGTCGCTCACCTATATTGCAGGCGGCGGGACTACTTTTGCGATTAACGGCGAACAATTGATCCATATTCCTGGCAAGGAATTTGCGCAGCACTACCTACAAATCTGGCTCGGCGAGCGCCCGTTCTCTCGGCAACTACGCGATCGGCTGCTCGGGAAATAAATCAAAAATCTGAAATCAGTGATTCTACTAATCGACCTGATATCACAGTCCTATGGACGGAGCCCCTCAATTTACTTGTCATCGAGGTGATTTATGCAAATTTCGTGGGCTTCGCTATTATGGCTACTACCAAGAAAAAATCTGCAACACCGGCTAAGAAGTCTCAAAACTTCTTGGATGCACCGATTAACAAGAAGCTTACCAAAGAAGATAAGCTCGAACTCTACCGCATGATCGTAGGGATTCGACGCTTCGAGGAACGCTCGCTACGCGCCTACAATCAAGGTAAGATCGGAGGTTTCCTGCACCTCTATA